>CAZBOK010000176.1:0-9323 GCA_964493525.1 uncultured Phycisphaeraceae bacterium
GCTATTTCGTAGGGCGCGCGAGCATGCGCCGCAATGGGCGAGGGGGCGCGCGACGAACCGCACGCGGCGCGCCGGAGCAGCGCGCGTGCGGCCGCGAGTCGACCGTGCTCGGTCTCGAGCCGTGCGTGCGTGACGCGCAGCCACGCCGCGTTGCGGGCGTCATCCGCACGATCCAGCGCATTCGCCGCCGCGACCAGGCGGCGGCGGGCTTCGCGCGCGTCGCCGGCGTTGGCGGCGACCTCCGCCGCCGCAGCAAGCGCACGCGCCCGAGGTCGTGCGTTGCGTGAACCGAGCGACGAAGCGGCGCGATCCAGCATCGCCAGTGCTTCGGGAAACTCCTCGAGCTGCGCGAGGGCGACCCCGTGCAGCGCGAGCGCCGTCGCGGTACGGACATCGCGCCGCCGGGCGAGCGGGATGCGATCGAGAAGACGGAGCGCCGTCAGCGGTTCCGCGCGCGCGAGGGCGTGCGCGGCAGCACGGAGGCGGGAGTCACCGCCTCGACGCGTCACGATCGCGGTGCATGCGGTTCCGCAAGTTCGGGAACCGCGCGCGCAATCGATTGCGCGACGTCTCGACGAGCGTGAGCACGCGCCGCCGATCGAGCCCCATCGCGGCGGCGACCTCGTCGAGCGTGAGCCCGTGGAGGTGCTGCAGCGCCAGCGCCTGACGCTGTTCGGCAGGCAGCATCATCAACAGCTCGTGCGCCATCGCCGCGATCGGTTCGGCCGACGACTCGCCCGTCGAGTTCGCGGGCGCGAGGTTCGCCGCCCAACGCAGCAGCTCCGCTTCGAAGCGATTCTTGCGGTGGCGCTTCACGCCCACCCGACGAGCGGTCTTCAGGAGCCACGCCGGGAAAGCGATCGGATGCTCGAGCTTGTTCAGAGAGATCCACGCTTCGACGTACGACTCCGATGCGGCGTCTTCCAGGTCGGCGCCCCGCAGGCCGAGCCGGAGCAGCCGCCCGCGCACCCACGGTTCCGTCATGGTGATCAGGTCGCCGAATGCGTTGCGGTCGCCGCTCTTCGCGCGCAGCACGGCGTCAACGAGTTGGTGAGAGTCGATGGTCACCGGTGACGATCCCATCGTTCGACGGCGCGGCGTATTCTGAACCAACTGCCGCAGGAATCAATGCGAGAGATCAGTCGGTCGGCGTTCGCTCGCCGGATTGCGAGCGGAGCCCGGCGATCCCCTGAATGGCCGCGGCGCGCGCTCTGCCGTCCGAATCGTCCTTGCACGACTCCAGGGCTTTCTCCGCGCGGACTCCACCCAGGTTCGCGATCATCCGGATCGCATCGATTCGCTGCGATGGATACTGGCCATGCGCCGCGATCTCCTGGAGCCGCTGCCACCCATCCTCGTGACCCGCCGCCGCGAGCGCGAATGCCGCGCTCGTGCGCACGGCCGTCGACGAATCGTTCAGGAGCCATTCGACGTCGCTCGGATCGATCGGCGCGCGATGTCTGCCGAGAACGCGGCACGCGTCGGATCCGCAGGATGAGGACTCGCGTCGCAGCAACAGCTTTCGGGCGCACGCGATCGTCTCGGGCGCATTCTGCCGGTCGAGCTCCATGAGCGCCGCGCTCTGCGTCAGCGCACGCTGAGCATCGATCAGGCGCAACAGTGCCGCACGCGACGCCTCGAGCGCCCGTCTCTCGTCGATCCCGCCGAGCGACTTCGCGGCGCAGAACTGCACGCGTTCCGACCGATCTGTCAATGCCGTGATCAGCGCGTCGACGACCCCATCATCCGGACTCGTCGGGAGGAAGTCGGCCGCGTGGCGCGCCGCGAGCTCGCGAGCGTCATCGTCGGCGTCATGCAGGAGATCGAGGATCTTCGGGAGAACTTCCCGAACACCGCGCTGCTTCGCGAACGCGAGCGATCGATCGCGGGCGAAACTCGAACCGGTCGCGAGGGTCGCGAGGATCGGGCGCGCCAGTTCGGACGACGCCACGTCCGCGGGCGCGATCTTGTCGAACGCCGTCCACGCCGCGCCGGCGAGATCCTCGCGGCCGCTCGCGATGCACGCCAGCGCAGGCCCGAGAAAACGCGTCGCGACCTCACGCGACGTCGCCGACTTGTCGATCGTCGTGAGCACGAACGCGAGATGATCGTCGGTCGGATCGCTCGTCGATTGAGCGATTGCCGAGGTCACTTCTGCGGGGAGCGCGTCGGGCGGGACGCCGCGCGCGATCGTTTCGAAGCGGGATGCGATTTCGCCGCTCCCCCATCGCGCCGCGAGTGCGGACGCCGCACGGAATCGGATCGTCGGATCCGGGTCCTGCGACATCGTCTCGATCGCGGCCGAAAGTTCGGCGCTGCCTTCGGCGTCGATTCGCTCGTTCGTCCGATCAATCTCGCGGAGTTGCACGCTCCGCCCGCCCGTGCTCATGCGCACGACCGCGTCGGCGTAGATCGCGCGCTTTTCCCCGATGGCGAAGGCGAGCAGCAAGCTCGCGAAGATGAGGATCGCACCGCCCCCCACCACGGCCGCGCGTCGCTGACGGCGCCGACGTTCGTGGGTCTCGATCAACGCGAGGACGCGCCGCGCGAGGGGTGAATACTCGGTCATCTCGTTCGAACGACCCTTCGGCTTTCGCCGGCTGGACGCACGGTAGGGGCCCGTCCGCCGACGGGCGCGCGTCGTTCCCTGCAGAAGGCGGAATCATCCGCCACTGCCAAGCGGTGCGCCAAACGAAAAATCACCTGCGCTCCGCCGAGCCCGGGCGGATGTCGCACTTCAGCGCTTCTTCAACTCCTCGAGCAGGCTCGCCAGGTCGTCCGCATGCTCCTCCTCCATCGCGAGGATCCCTTCCAGCATGCGACGCGTCGTCGGATCGTCCGAGCCGAGGTAGCGGATCATCTCCGAGTAGCTGTCGATCGCGATGCGCTCGGCGACGATGTCTTCCTTGATCATGTCGACGAGATCTTCACCCGGCACATACTCGGAGTGTGCGCGCGACGAGAGGCCGTCGGGGCTGAAGTTCGGCTCGCCGCGGAGCTGAACGATGCGCGCCGCGATCTCGTCCGCGTGCACCTGCTCCTCGTTCGCGTGCTGCAGGAACTCCGCGGCGACGCTCTTCGCGTTCAATCCGGTCGCCATGTAGAAGTGCCGCTTGTACCGCAGGACGCACACGATCTCGGTCGCGAGCGCGTCGTTCAACAGGCCGATCACCGTCTTCCGATCGGCCTTGTATCCCGCCGTCAGCGCGCCGTCCTCGATGCGCTTGCGCGCGGCCTTGCGCAACTTCTTGACGTCGCTCAGGAACGGATTGTCCGCCATGGCACGAAGCTCCGGATCACGAGAGTTCTCGAGGGGGCGCGGAAGTTAGCGCTCTGCGCGCACGACCGCCACGATCTGCAGTCAGGGCGCAACGCCGTCGATCGCGTTCGAAGCCGCGATGCCGCCGGGCGCGCCGGCGTCCTGGACCCACGCCTGGACGAAGAGATGCGAGCCGGACGGGGCGCCGGGCCAGAAGCCCGACAGCACCGCGGCTCCGTTGATTCCGGTCACCGCGGGGGCGAGGTACTGCGGGTTCGGGACGAGCGTCCCGCCGAGGACCGGAGCGAACACCGCCGTCGTGCCGATGACGAAGATCGCGGGCGCGGAGTGCGCGGCGCCCGAGAGGAGGAAGGCGGTCTTCGACGCGGGGGTCAGCGGACCGCCGCCCTGGAGCTGCGGGACTCCGAGCGCGCCGGCGAGGCCGAAGCCGAGGTTCGTGAACCGCGTCGGCGTCGCGACGACGGAGCCGGAGATCTCCGACGAGTTGCCCGATGCGTCGGTCGCGATCGCGGTGATCGCGAGACCGGTGGCGTTCCCCGCGCAAGCGACCTCGAACGTGCCGTCCGCGCGCGGGAACGCGATCCCGATCGGCGTCTTCGCCTCGACCGGCTCGCCGGGAGCCGGCGCCGGGTTCGAGAACAGCTCGACGAACGTCGTCGCGGGCGCCTGCGCGTCGAGGCGACCGATCACCACCGTGCCCTGCGGCCCGCCGACGGCGGACGCGAGGAGCGGATAGTTCATCGTGAGGTTCGGTCCGAGGTCGAGGTCGCCCGCGTCGTTCGGCGTCGGGCCGTCCTCGCCGAGGTCGATTCCCGGCGCGCCGGTCGGATGGTTGTCGTGCATCGAGTTGCCGTTGATGCTGTTGCCGACCGCGTCGAGCGCGACGGCCACCGCGCCGGCCTCGTTGAACGCGATCACGTTGCCGTCGCCCGGTGCGAGTCCGCCGATGCGGTTGTTGGTCGGCGACGGCAGGCTCGAGTCGAACGCCGAGATCCGCACGCCGACGTGGTTGCCGATCGGGACGCCGTTGCGGCTGACGCCGATCCAGTTGCCGACGATGCGGTTGCCGTCCGCGCCTTCGCGCAGGCTGACGCCGGCCTGGACCGAGAGGAACCCGACGAGCCCGGTGACGCCGCCGATGACGTTGCCGCGCACCTCGTTCGTGTCGCCGTAGATCTCCACGCCGACGTCGCCGACCGTGTTGCCCGGACCGTTGCCGGTCGCGTTGGTCCCGATCAGGTTGCCGAGGATCTGGTTGTCGTGGCTGTCGGTCTCGATGCGCACCATCGCGCCGTCCGGGGTGCCGTCCTCCTGCGTGTAGCCGGCGTCGGTGATCAGGTTCGCCTCGCCCGGGAGGAAGCCGCCGACGCGGTTGTTCGCCGAGTTGCCGACGATCTGCACCCCGTTGAACTCGCCGGTGAGGTAGTTGCCGATCACCACGTTGTCGTGCGCGAGCGACGGCGCGAAGCCGTGGATGCGCAGGCCGTCCGACAACGAGCTCAGCCGGTTGCCGAGCCCCGGCGTCGTCGACCCGATCACGTTGTGGTGACCCTGCACGCGGACCGCGGCGAACACCGCCTTGATCACGCATGCCGTCACGGTGTTGTCGTGCGCGGTCGGCCCGAGGTCGATCGCGTAGTTGCGGCCGTTCGTGTCGCCGAGCCCGATGAACTGGCAGTCGCCGGCGTTCGAGATGATGGTGCCGGTGACGATCAGCGTCGGGTCGGTGACCGTGCTGTGGAAGAAGACCTCCGCGCCGTTCGGGTTGGTGTCGCCGGTGAATGCGGTCTGCGTCGTGCCGTCGACCGTCGTGCCGTCGTCGGTGAGGACGAACGAGGTCGACGCGTTGATCAGCACCGGCGCCACCGTGCCGGTCCCCCACGAGCCGAGCGGGATGTGGAAGCCGATCGTCTGCGGACCGGCGGTCTGATTCGCCACGAGCACCGCCTCGCGGAACGAGACCTTGCCGTCCGGGCCGGGAAGGCTCGCGGGTTGATATGGGGGCAGGATGTCGACGACGTCGGCGACGGTGGTGACGAAGATCGTCTGCGCGCGGGCCGACGCGCTCGTCGCGACCAATGCGAAGGGAACTGCCGAGGCGAACAGTGCGATCGAGAACAGTGCGCGCTTCATCGCGGGACTCCGGAACGGTCAGCGACTCGTCGGCAGGTCCGAGCACCTTACTCCGTGACGACGGTTCGCAGAACCCTCCGACTTCCGTCGGTCTCGCGCGGTGAGTAGCGTTCCGCGCGATGCTCGCGTCCACGCTCGCGCTCGCCGCGCTGCTCTCGGCGCTCCCGCCCGAGGACGGTTCGCTCGCCGCCGTGAAGGCGCGCGGCGCGCTGCGCTACGGCGGCGACGCGGAGGGCGGCGCGCCCTACTGCTTCCAGGACCCCGACGACCCGACGCGCATCATCGGGTTCGAGATCGACCTCGCCGATCTGATCGGTCGCGAGCTCGGCGTCACCGCGACGTTCGTCCAGTGCGACTGGAAGAACCTGGTGCCGACGCTCGAGCGCGGCGAGATCGACATGGCGTGGAACGGCATCGAGCGCGACGACGAGCTGGCGACGCGCGTGCGGTTCACGCGGCCGTATTTCGTGTTCGCCGAGACGCTCGCGGTGCGGCCGGACGACGACGCGCACGCGACGCTCGAATCGCTCGACGGTCGCCGCGTCGGCACGCTCGCGAGCACGCTTGCGCACAAGCTGCTGCGCACGCGGCCGGCGATCGACATCGTCCTCTACGACGACGACATGACGCCTTACGCCGACCTGATGCAGGGGCGCGTCGACGCGGTCGTGCTCGACGACGTGATCGCGAACCGGCACCTCGGCGAGGGAATCCGCGTGGCGAACCGCGACCTCCTGCGCGGCACCTATGCCGGCGCGCTGCGGCTCGGGGACAAGACCCTGGCCGACGCGATCGACGCCGCGATCGCGAAGCTCGTCGCGAACGGCGAGCTGCGGGCCGTGCTCCGCAAGTGGAAGATCGACGACGACCGCCAGGCGACGCTCGACGCCGCGGACGACCCGCGCGCCGCGGCGTTGTTCGGCGGCGCGCACGACGGCGGCGGACCGAAGGCCGCTCGCTTCACGGCCGCGCACGTGCTCCTGTTCCTGAAGGGCGCGGCGATGACGCTGCTCTTGTCGGTCGCGTCGTTCGCGCTGGCGATGGGCCTCGGCCTCCTGCTCTGCCTCGCGAAGGTCTACGGCGGTGCGCCGCTGCGCCTCCTCGCGTCCGGATACATCGAGCTGTTCCGCGGCACGCCGATCCTGCTGCAGCTCTACCTCCTCTATTTCGGGCTCGCGGAGTTCGTGCAGCTTCCGGCGCTGGTCGCCGCGATTCTCGGGCTCGCGATGAACTACGCGGCCTACGAAGCGGAGGTCTACCGCGCGGGGCTGATCGCCGTCCCGCACGGCCAGGTGGAAGCGGCCCGCGCGCTCGGGCTCACCGGACGACAGACGCTGCGGCTCGTGGTGTTCCCGCAGGCGTTCCGCGTCGCGCTGCCGCCGATGGCGAACGACTTCATCGCGCTCCTGAAGGACACCTCGATCGTCTCGGTGATCACGGTGGTCGAGCTCACCAAGCAGTACTCGATCACCGCGCACGATCTCGGGTCGTGGCTCGTGCCGGGCGCGCTGTGCGCGGCGCTGTATTTCGCGATGAGCTACCCGCTGACGCTGCTCGCGCGCTCGCTCGAGCGGAGGTTCGCGACATGATCCGCACCGAGTCGCTCGGGCTGCGCGTCGGCAACCGCGACCTCCTCGCAGACGTGACGATCGAGATCGGACGCGGCGACGTGCTCGCGATCATCGGTCCGTCGGGCTCGGGGAAGTCGACCTTCCTGCGCTGCATGAACGGGCTCGCGGCGATCACCGCGGGGAAGATCGCGATCGGCGACTTCGCGATCGGCGCCGCCGCGCGGCTCGACGTCGACGCATTGCGCCGGCTGCGCAAGAGCGTCGGCTTCGTCTTCCAGGGTTACAACCTGTTCCCCCATCTCACCGCGCTCGAGAACGTCGCGCTCGCGCCGCGCCACGTGTTGAAGCTGTCGCGCGCGGACGCGGAGCGACGCGCGCTGGAGCTGCTCGATCGCGTCGGGCTCGCGGCGCGCGCGCATCAACGGCCCGCGACGTTGTCGGGCGGCGAGCAGCAGCGCGTGGCGATCGCGCGCGCGCTCGCGATGCAGCCGGAAGTCCTCCTGCTCGACGAACCGACCGCGGCGCTCGACCCGGAGCTGACGGACGAAGTGCTCGCGGTGCTGCGCCGACTCGCGGCCGACGGGCAGACGATGATCGTCGTCACGCACGAGATGCGCTTCGCCCGCGACGTCGCGAGCCGCGTGCTCGTCCTCGACGGCGGCCGCGTCGTCGAGGTCGGACCGCCCCACGAAGTCTTCACGTCGCCCCGCGAGGAGCGCACGCGCCGGTTCCTCGCGCGCGTGCTGCCGCCCGGCGGACGGTGACGCCCGGCGCTCGTTTGGTCATGATGGCCGGCCGCATGTCACTCGCACGTTCGATCCCGTTCTTCCTGATCGCGTGGTGCGCCACGCCCGCGCTCGCGCAGGACCCGGCGTCGCCGACGTGGGAGTTCCTCGCCACGAAGTACGACGCCGATCACGATGGCCGCGTCTCGCGCGCCGAGTACCCGCGCGGCGACGCGCCGTTCGCACGACTCGACCAGGACGGCGACGGCGCGATCACGCCCGCCGACTTCGCGGCGCGCGGCGGGCCCGATCCGGCGGAACGGCGGGCGATGATCGAAGCGATGACTCCGTCGATGCTGGTGCGTTGCTTCGCGTCCGTCGGCGCGGTCGAGCTCGCGCGCACGGAGCTCGCGGCGAAGCTCGGCGCGATCGACGCGGACGGCGACGGCTCCATCGCGCGCGCGGAGCTCGACACCGAGTTCGCGGCGCGCGGCGCCGCCCCGTTCCAGGCAATGGGACTCGATCGATTCGGCGTCCTCCTCGGCGCGACGACGCTCGTGCGCGACGAGGCGCCGAGCCCCGACTCCGCGATCGACATCGCGCACCTGCTCGCGCTGTTCGATCGCTTCGACCTCGACCACGACGGGCGCCTCGCGGGCGCGGAGGTGCCCGACCCGGGACGCGCCGGCCGGCGCGTGCGGCCGAACGAGGACGAAGCGAACGCGCGCGCCGCCGCGGGGAACATCGCGCCCGACTTCACGCTCGCGAGCGAGGACGGCCAGCGGGAGGTGACTCTCTCCGCGTTCGCCGGGGATCGGCCGGTCGCGCTGATCTTCGGCAGCTTCACCTGACCGCCGTTCCGTCGCTCGGCCGGTCGGCTGAAGCAGCTCTTCGAGACCTACGGAAGCCGGGTGCAGTTCTTCGTGGTCTACATCCGCGAAGCGCACGCGATCGACGGCGAGATGCCCGCCCAGGGCGCCGGCGCGCCGCTGGTCGAGGATCCGCTGACGCTCGACGAACGCCGCCACGTCGCCACGCAGTGCGTCGCGACGCTCGACCTCGCGCCGATCCCCGCGCTCGTCGACGGCATCGACGACGCGGTGAACGACGCCTACCACGCGTGGCCGGACCGCCTGTACCTGATCGGGAAGGACGGGAAGGTCGCGTACCAGGGCGGGATGGGGCCGTTCGGGTTCGAGCCCGACGAACTGGAGCACGCGATCCGCGTCGAGCTGAAGATCCGCGACGTCTGACGCGCGACGTCTAGATCACGCCGCCGCCGATGAAGCCGCGGATCACCGCCCACGCGAGCGCGAACGAACCGACGACGAGCGCCTGCACGGCGGGCCGCAGTCCGGGATCGTTCGGCGGCGGCGCGATGCCGCGCGACTTGCGGACGCCGGCGCGCACCAGCGCCGCGATCGCGAACGAAACCGCGAGGAGCGCGAGCAGCGCGGCCGGGATGCACAGGATCGCGACGAACGGCGCGGTGCCGAGCAGGGCGAGCGTGATCGCGAACACGGCGAGGGTGAGAGCGGCGAGCGCCATCGGCGGCGAGTCTAGATGACCGACCGCGATTCCGCCCCGGGCTACGACCGGCTGCGAGCCGCGCAG
>CAZBOK010000177.1:0-9314 GCA_964493525.1 uncultured Phycisphaeraceae bacterium
CGGCGTCGGCGTGATGGACGACGACTGACCCCGCCGCGGACGCTCGACAAACCCGGCTCACCGGAGTCGCAATGGAACCGTCGCTGATCCGCCTGCTCAAGGCGACGATCGTCGCGTGCTTGTTCGTGCCGGCGGTCTGCATCCTCGCCAGTCAGTTCCGCATCGCGAACGCGCTGACCGCGGCGTTCGTGGCGCAGCTCGCCGCGAGCGTCCTCTTCGGAGCGATTGCCTCGTTCGTCGCGCTGCGCTGGTTGAGCCGCGATGAGGCGAAGCTGCGCGAACTCTCGCTGCATCAGGCCGAGGCGGTCGACCGCCTGGCCGCACGCCGCCCCGCGCTCGCGATCGCGACCGCCGCGGCGGCGAGCCTCCTGCTCGAGCTGGTGCTGATCCGCTGGCAGGGTTCCGTCTTCAAGTTCTTCGACATCTACAAGAACCTCGGCCTGCTCGCCTGCTTCGTCGGCCTCGGCGTCGGGTACTCGACCGCGCGCCGCGAAGGACTGCCGCTCGCGTTCACGCCGCCGCTGATCCTCCTGCAGATCGCGCTGATGCTCGGGCTCAAGTACGTGCTCGGCTGGCGCGCCGAAGTGTTCCTCGCGAACCCGGTGCGCGAGCAACTGCAGATGGGGCTGCCGCTCGCGGAAGGCGTCGCGCAGCACGCCGCGATCTACGTCTTCATGGCGGCGATCTTCCTGCTCACGAGCCTGACGTTCCTGCCGATCGGACGGCTCTGCGGGCGCACGATGCTGCAGCGCGAGACGCTCGCGGCGTACGCGTTCAACCTGCTCGGCAGCATCGTCGGCGTCGCGTTGACGTTCGTCCTCGCCGCGCTGTGGACGCCGCCCGCGGTGTGGTTCGCGCTGTCGCTCGCGCTCCTGCTGCTCTTCCACGCGGCGCACGGCCGCTCGCACGTCGTGAACGCGCTGGTCGCGGTGAGCGCGGTGGCGCTGTTGTCGGTGAACGTGCCGATCGGCGTCGAGAAGGTCTACTCGCCCTACCAGCTCATCGAGCGCGGCCCGAGCCAGGCGGAGTCGATGGAGGGGCTCTCCACGCTCACCGTCTCGGGCAAGTACTACCAGCGCATCCTCGACCTCTCGAAAGCGCGCCAGAGCATCTCGCCGCCCGCGGTGAAGATGGCGCATCACTACGAGCTGCCGTACCGCCTGTGGTCCGCGCCGCAGCTCGATCGCGTCGCCGTGCTCGGCGCCGGCACCGGCAACGACGTCGCCGCGGCGCTGCGCGCGGGCGCGGCGGACGTCGACGCCGTCGAGATCGATCCGGTCATCCTGCGCATGGGGCGCATCTACCACCCCGAGCAGCCTTACTCCGACGCGCGCGTCGATCCGATCGTCGACGACGCGCGCACCTTCCTGCGCCGCACCGACCGCCGCTACGACCTCATCGTCTACGGCCTACTCGACGCGCAGACCCTGCTCGCGGCGGGCACCAGCGTGCGACTCGACTCGTTCGTCTACACGGTCGAGGCGCTGAAGGAAGCGCGCGCGCGGCTCACCGACCGCGGGCGCATCTGCCTCTCGTTCGCCGTGTGCAGCGAGGGACAGGGCCGCAAGATGTACAAGATGATCGAGCAGGCGTTCGACGGCCGCGGGCCGGTCGCCGTGCGCACCGACATCGGCGACGTGACGTTCCTGATCGGCGCGCACGACGACGTCGACTTGAAGGACGTCGACTTCAAGGCGCTCGGCTTCCAGAACGCGACCGCCGAGTTCGCCGACCCGCGGCTCGAAGCCGACGTGTCGACCGACGACTGGCCCTTCCTCTACATGCAGCACCGCGTGTATCCGATCTCCTACCTCGCGATGCTGATCGTCGTGCCGCTCGCATCGTGGCTCCTGATCCGCGCGACGCGGCGTCCGGGCGACGATCGCCGCGACCGTCGCGAGCGCGCGCGCTTCGGCAACGCGGCGTTCCTGCTCCTCGGCGCCGGCTTCATGCTGATCGAGACCAAGGGGATCACCGAGCTCGGGCTCACGTTCGGCAACACGTGGCAGGTGATCGGCGTCGTCATCCTCGGCGTGCTCGGCATGGCGTTCCTCGCCAACCTCGCGGTGCGCGCGCTGCGCCCGCGCGGAGTGTGGACGCCGTACCTCTTGTTGATCGCGAGCCTCGGCTTCGGCCTGTACATCGCGGTGGGCGGCGGCTTCTCGTCGACGTTCACCGGCCGCGTCGCGAGCGTGCTGGTCCTGACCGCGCCCTTGTTCTTCTCGGGGCTCGTGTTCTCGACGCTGTTGTCGCGGACCGACGACCTGAACGGCGCGCTCGCGAGCAACCTGTTCGGCGCCGTGCTCGGCGGCCTGCTCGAATACAACGCGATGTACTTCGGCTACCGCTTCCTCTACCTGCTCGGCATCGCGGTCTACGCGCTCGCGCTCGTGTCCACGTGGATCGATGCGCGGCGCGCGCCGGCGGCGGCGGCGGGTCCTGCCGCCGCCTGACGCCTCACGGCACGAGCACCGCCGCGCCGGTGAACCGGCCGGCGCGCAGGTCGTCGAGCGCGCGATTCGCGTCTTCCAGCGCGTAGCGATGCGCTTCGACGCGCAGCGGGTGCGCGGCGCACCACGCGAAGAACTCGTCGCCGTCCGCGCGCGTCAGGTTCGCGACCGAGCGGAGCACGCGCTCGCCCCAGAGGAGTCGGTAGGGGAACGACGGCACGTCGCTCATGTGGATTCCGGCGCAGACCACGACGCCGCCTTTCCGCACCTGCGACAGCGCGCGCGGCACGAGCGCGCCGTCGGGCGCGAAGAGGATCGCCGCGTCGAGCGGAGCGGGAGAGTCCTCCGTCGATGCGCCGGCCCACGACGCGCCGAGCGAGCGCGCGAGATCCTGCGCGGCGAGATCGCCCGCCTTCGTGAACGCGAGCAGCTCGTACCCCTGCGCTCGCGCGACCTGGATCACGAGGTGGGCGGACGCGCCGAAGCCGTAGAGACCGATGCGGTGCGCGACCCCCGCCGTGCGCGCCATGCGGAGCGCGCGCCAGCCGATCAGTCCGGCGCACAAGAGCGGCGCGAGCTCGATCGCGGGGCGATCTGCCGGCAGCGCGAACGCGAACGCGGCGTTCGCGACGGCGCGATCGGCGAAGCCGCCGTCGCGCGTCGCGCCGGTGAAGGTCGGTCGATCGCAGAGGTTCTCGTCGCCGCGCCGGCACGGGTGGCATGCGCCGCACGCGCCGCCGAGCCACGGCACGCCGACGCGATCGCCGATGCGGAAGCGGTCGACGCCGGGGCCGAGTGCGGTGACGCGGCCGACGACCTGATGGCCGGGAACGACCGGCGGCCGAGCTTCCGGGATCTCGCCGTCGACCACATGCAGGTCGGTGCGGCAGACGCCGCACGCCTCCACGTCGATCGCGATCTCGCCCGCGCCGGGCGCCGTCGCCGGCCGCTCGCGCAGCACGAGCGGCGCGCCGCTCCGCTCGAGCAGCATCGCGCGGGAGGTGCGCGGCGGGGAACTCACGCGGCGTTACTTCTGCGCGGCCTCGCGGCGCTTCTCGGCTTCCTCGTAGACGCGCTTGCTCGTCTCCATCGGCACCGGCGCATACCCCTTCGGCTCCATCGAGTAGGTGCCGCGGCCCTGCGTGAGGGAACGCAGGCGCGAGGAGTACGCGAACATCTCCGCGATCGGGACCTCGCCGTGGACGACGCGCAGGTTGCCGCGCGAGTCGACGTCGAACACCTTGGCGCGGCGGCTGTTCAAGTCGCCGATGACGTCGCCGAGGTGCTCTTCGGGCGTCTGCACTTCGATCTTCATCACGGGCTCGAGGAGCTGCGTCGTCTCCGGCGTGAACGCCATGCGGAACGCGAGCTCGCCCGCGACCTGGAACGCCATGTCGGACGAGTCGACGTCGTGGTACTTGCCGTCGAACAGGTCGGCGGTGAACGCGACGTAGGGGAACTTGTATTTGCCGCCGAGCGCCGCGGCGCGCTTGATGCCCTTGCCGACCGACGGCCAGAACTCGCGCGGCACGGCGCCGCCCTTGATCGAGCTTTCATAGGTCACTTCGCTCTTCTCGAGCGTCGGCGTGAAGCGCACCCACGCGACGGCGAACTGGCCGTGACCGCCCGACTGCTTGACGTGCCGTGCTTCGACCTCGACCTCGCGCACCAGCGTCTGGCGATAGGCGACGCGCGGGGCGCCGACGTTCGCCGCGACGCCGAAGTCGCGGACGATGCGGTTCTTCAGGATCTCGAGGTGGAGCTCGCCCATGCCGGCGATGACCGTCTCGTTGGTCTCCTGGTCGGTGTGGTACTCGAACGTCGGGTCTTCCTTGGCGAGCTTCGCGAGCGTCTCGCCGAGCTTGTCGCGGTCGGCGCGCGACGCGGGCTCGATCGACATCGAGATGACCGGGTCGGGGAAGTCCATCGACTCGAGCGAGATCGGGTGGTTCTCGTCGCACAGCGTGTCGCCGGTCCAGGTGTCCTTCAGGCCGACCACCGCGCAGATGTCGCCGGCGCGGATCGTCTCGATCGCTTCGCGCGAGCCGGCGTGCATGCGGTAAAGGCGGCCGATGCGCTCGCCCTTCCGCTTCGTCGAGTTGTAGACCATCGTCCCGGCCTCGAGCGTGCCGGTGTAGACGCGGAGGAAGGTGAGGTCGCCGGTCTTCTCGGAGATCGTCTTGAACGCGAGCGCGGTGAACGGACCGCTCGGGTCGGACGTGCGCAACTCGGTGACCGGCTCCGCCTTCTCGTGGTTCACGCCCTTCACCGGCGGGAGGTCGGTCGGCGACGGCAGGAACTCGACGATCGCGTCGAGGAGCTGCTGCACGCCTTTGTTCTTCAGCGCGGCGCCGCAGTAGACCGGGAAGATCTTGGTGGCGATCGTGCCCTTGCGGATCGCGGCCTTCACGTCGGCGAGCGGGGGCTCGACGCCCTCGACCACCTTCTCGAGCAGCGCGTCATCGAACTCCGCGGCGATGTCGAGGAGCTCCCGGCGCGCGACTTCGGCCGCGTCCTTGTATTCCTCGGGGATCGGGCCGGTCGTGAACTCGCGGCCTTCGGGCTCTTCGGGGAAGAAGATCGCGATGCGCTCGAGCAGGTCGATCACGCCCTTGAAGTCCTTCGAGCAGCCCATCGGCAACTGCATGACCAGCGGCCGCGCGCCGAGGCGCTCCTTGATCGACGCGATCGACTCTTTGAAGTCGGCGCCGACGCGATCCATCTTGTTGATGAAGCAGAGGCGCGGCACTTCGTGGTTCGCGGCCTGGCGCCACACCGTCTCCGACTGCGCCTCGACGCCCGACACGGCGTCGAACACCGCGACCGCGCCGTCGAGGACGCGCAACGAGCGCTCGACCTCGGCCGTGAAGTCGACGTGGCCGGGGGTGTCGATCAGGTTGAGGGTGTGGTCATTCCACTGGCAGGTCGTCGCGGCCGACGTGATCGTGATGCCGCGCTCGCGCTCCTCTTCGAGGTAGTCCATCGTCGCTTCGCCGTCGTGCACTTCGCCGATCTTGTGCGCCTTCCCGGTGAAGAAGAGGATGCGCTCGGAGATCGTGGTCTTGCCGGCGTCGATGTGCGCCATGATCCCGAAGTTGCGGAGCGACTTCAGGTACTGGGCCGCTTTGGGAGAAGGCGTGGACATGGGACGTGCTCGCTGGCGCGTTCTGCGCGGACATGGAAAACCGGGCACGTTACGGCAAGAACGCCGGCCACTCAAGCGTGGGCCGGCCGATGTCGGGCGCTGAGATGCTCCCGCCGGGCGGCGAACACGCCGCGGTCGGACCTCAGCGGATGCGGCGGAACTCCCCGAAGTTCGCTTGCGCGAGATCGCGCAGGAACGCGTCGTCGCCGCCGGCGGACACCGCGTGGATCGCGACGCGCAGGCGGCGGTTCTGCCGCGTGACCTCGGCGAGGATCTGCTCCGGGTCGAGCACCGGGCCGCGCGACGGGACACCGTCGGTGAGCAGGACGACGGTGTCGATCCCGAGGTCGCGCAGCGCGCGGCGCGAATCGGGCTCCGTCAGCAGGAGGGCGCGGTCGAGCGCCGACGAGAGGTTCGTCCCGCCGTCCGGCTTCGCGGCGTCGACGAACGCTTCCACGGCGGCGAGCGTCGTGGCGTCGACCGCGACCGGCGCGCTCGCGAACGGTCGCGCGTCCTCGGCGAACAGGATGACGTTGAACTTCGTGCCGGGCGGGAGCGAGGCGAGGCAGCGCTTCAGCTCGCGGCGCGCGAGGAACAGGCGCTCCGGCCCGCGCGCGTCGCCGCCGGCGGCGTGCCGCATCGAGCCAGAGACGTCGAGGAGGAACAGCACGACGTCGCCTTCGATCGGGACGTCGAAGAAGCGTGCGCCCTGATCGGGATGGGGGACGACGCGCTGCGCCGGCGGCTTGAAGTCGCCGTGCACGCGGTCCCACCACGCGCGCCAGTCCTCGGGGCGCGCGGCGGGGAAATCCTCGCCGGTCACGATCGAGAGCGTCCGCTTCAGCGCGGCGCGGACGCGGCGGCTCGTGTTCGGCGACTTCGGCGTCTCGCGCAGGAGCGCGTCGACGAGCGTCGGGACGAGCGCCGCGATCGAATCGGTCGCGTGCGCGTCGGACAGGAGATCGGCCGCCGTCGCGCGCACGCTCCAGTGCGGGTCGTCGAGCGCGCGCACCGCGGCCTCGAACGCGGCGGTGCGCGCCGACTTCGCGGGATCCGCCGGCGCGATTCGCGTCGCATCGACCGGCTCGATTGGCGCGATCGGCGCGACCGGCGCCGCGGCCGGGACGCGGTCGCCGCCCGCCGTCGCGACGGCGCCGTATCCGAGCAACGCCTCGATGCGCACGTCGACGGCCGGGTCGGCGAGCGCGCGCGCGAGGTGCACGATCGCGTCCTCGCGGATGGTCGGGTCGGGCAGCGAGCCGGCGCTCCCCGCCGCCGCGACGCCGAGCGCTTCGGCCGCCGCCGCGCGCACCTCGATGGACGGGTCGTCGAGCAGTCGCGCGAGCGCGGCGAGCTCCGCGAGACTCGGACGGTCGGCGATCGCGGTCGCGGCGGCGGCGCGCCGCAGGTCGCCGTCGATCGCGGAGCGGTCGGTGAGCGCCGATCCCGCGAGGAACTTGCGGGCGTCCGGGTCGTGCACGCGGCGCAGCGCCGACGCCGCGAGCCGCCGCACGATCCACGGCTGGCGCGACACGAACTCCTCGCGCTCCGCCTCCGGGTTCTTCGCCGCGCGGTACACCGCCGCGTCGAGCAGGAGCTCGGTCGCGCGCCGATCGCCGCGCGTCGCGAGGCCGTCAATCAGCTCGCGTGCAGCCTCGACGTTGTCGCTCTTGAAGTAGACCGTCTCGCCGGCGCGGTTCGCTCCGCCCCGTGCGACGCCCGCGAGCGTCGGGCAGTAGAGGTCGATGCGCCCGCCGCGCCAACGGTCGAACCAACGAGTGAACGCGTCGACCGCGTCCTGCGTCGCCGCCGGCGGCGGGACGGGCGAAGGCGGTGCGAGGAAGAGTCCGGCGACGACGAGAGCGGCTGCAGGGGTCGGGATCACGCTCGGGTTCCGGAGAGCGCGCGAGATCATACGGTACGGCGTCGCTACGCTCACGCGACAGCCATGGTCCGCCGCCTGTACTTCGACGACCCCACCTTGGTCACGTTCGAGGCGCGCGTCGTCTCGACGACGCCCGTCCCCGGCGGCGAGCCCGGCGGGCTCGAGGTCGAGCTGGACGAGACGGCGTTCTACCCCGAGGGCGGCGGTCAGCCCGCCGACCGCGGCACGCTCGGCGGCGCGCCCGTCCTCGACGTGCAGGAGCACGACGGCCGCATCGTGCACCGCGTCCGCGGCGCGCATCCGGACGCGTTCGCCGTCGGCGCGCGCGTCGCGGGCGACGTCGACCGCGCGCGGCGCACCGACCACACGCAGCAGCACTCCGGCCAGCACCTGCTGACGCGCGCGTTCCTGAACCTCCTGCGGGCGAAGACGACGTCGTTCCACCTCGGCGCCGCGGCCGCGACGATCGACCTCGACCGCGGCGGCGTGTCCGACGACGACGTCGCGCGCGTGGAGGACGAGGCGGCGCGCGTCATTCGCGACGACCGCCCCGTGCTCGCCCGCATCGTGCGCGGCGCCGACGACCTCGCGGCGATCGGCGGCGACCTCCGCAAGGATCCGACGATCACCGGCGACTTCCGCGTCGTGTCGATTTCCGACTACGACCACTGCCCGTGCGGCGGGACGCACGTGCTCCGCACCGGCGAGATCGAGGCGATCCGCGTCCGCCGCGTCGAGCGGTTGAAGCCGGATCTCTGTCGCGTGGAATTCGTGTGCGGCGAACGCGCGCGCTCCGACGCGCGAGCGAAGACGCGGCTCGCACGCGAATTGGTCCGGCTCCTCTCGGTCGAGGAGGCGGATCTCGCCGGCGCCGTCGACAAGCTGATCGCGCGCACCAAGGACGCGGAGAAGCGCCGCGAGAAGCTCGCGAAGCAGCTCGTTCCGGTGCGCGCGGCGGAGCTGCTCGCGGCCGCGGAGGTCGCCGGGTCGACGCGCGTCCTGGTCGCGACGCTCGACGCGGCGGAGCGCGGCGAACTGCAACCGCTCGCGCAGGAGCTCGGGCGCCAGCAAGACGTCGTCGCGGTCCTCGTCGTCCTCGCCGCGAGCGGCGAGAAGGCGCAGGTCGCCGTCGCGGCGGGGGAGCGCGCGCAGGCCGAGGCGAACGCGCTGCTCACGGAGCTGCTCGCACCGCTCGGCGGCAAGGGCGGCGGCTCGCCGCGCGTCGCGCAGGGCGGCTGCGACGGAGCACGCGGCGCGGAGCTGCTCGCGGCCGCGGCCGCGCTCGTCCGTGCGCACGCCGCCGGGAGGCCCGACCGATCCGCCTCCTGACGATCGCCTTCCTCATGTCGATGTTGATGATCGCGGGCGTCGCGATCGTGAAGTTCGGGATGGACCGGACGCCGCACGTGCGCCCGCACCTGCTGCTCGTCGTCCTCGACACCGTGCGCGCCGACCACGTCGCGATCGCGTCGGATCGCAACGTCCTCGGCCGCGACACCACGCCGTTCCTGCGCTCGCTCGCGAAGGACGGCGTGAACTACCCGGAGGCGCGCTCGAACGCGAACTGGACGTTGCCGTCGCACGCGTCGATCTTCACCGGCCTCCTGCCGTCCGAGCACGGCTGCCACTTCGAGCACCGCTGGCTGAAGGACGAGTGCGTCACGCTCGCCGAGGATCTCGCGGAACGCGACCAGTACGCGACCGCCGCGTTCAGCGCGAACGTCAACGTGTCGAACGCCTTCAACGTGCTGCAGGGTTTTCGCGACGTGTACGAGTCCGCCCGCGATCCGCAGGTCCCCGCGGGCGCGAGCGGGTCCGACGCCGTGCTGGCCCA
>CAZBOK010000178.1:0-9299 GCA_964493525.1 uncultured Phycisphaeraceae bacterium
CACCGGGTTCGTCACCGCCGTCGCGCTGGTGCGGCCGAACAAGTCGATCCACGAGGTCGAGGCGGCGAGCGTGCTGAAGAAGCTGAAGGACAAGGCGTTCGCCCGCAGCGTGAACCGCGACGACGTGAAGAAGGGGTTCGTCGAACTCGGAGTCGATCCCGCCGCGCACGTGACGGAAGTGATCACGGCGCTGAAGGGCGTGGCGCCCGAGATCGGCCTCGCGGGCCTCGGCGCGACGTGACCCGTCCGAGCGCACGCGCGGTCGTCACCGCCGTCGGCGCGGGCGTGTTGGTGATCGCGGCGATCGTCGTGATCACGTCGTGGCTGCTGAAGTTCTTGGCGCCGGGTTGGTATCCCGGTCCATCCACCGGCGACTCGATCGCGTTCGTTTGGCGGCCCGCCGGCGACGAAGTTGCCGCGGTGCCGGAGTCGTGGCGGCCCTGGCTCGGCCGCTGGCTCGGCCGCGTCGTCGACGCGGGCGGTGCGCCGGTCGCCGGCGTCTCGGTCGAGTCGTTCGAGACGGCCACGTATCTCCGCGCACCTCCGCGCGTCGATCGCACCGTCACCGACGCCGACGGCCGGTTCGAGTTGAACGGCGTGCGCCCACGCATGCCCCATCGGCTCTGCCTCGACCGCGCCGGCACGCGCGCCATGCATCGCGACGTGACCGCCGACTTCACCGCACCGTTCACCCGCGACTTCGGCGACGTGCGGCTGGCGCCGCCGCGCCGCGCGCACGGTCGCGTCGTGTCTCGTGACGGGCAACCGATCGCCGGAGCCGTTCTGCGCGCATTCGCCGCGGACGAGGCGGTCGGCGATTCGGTTCCGCTGCCGCACGTGCGTCGGACCGCGAGCGGAGTTTCGCCGCCCGAACCCGCGGACGACGCATCCGGCGGCGCGCGCGGCCGCGCCGTGGCGATCAGCACCGAAGACGGCACGTTCGAACTGAAGGGCGACGTCGGGATCGGCGATCGGATCGTCGTCGATCACGCCCGCTTCGTTCGCGGCACGTCCGCGCCGATCACGGCGTTCGACGACGGCAACGTCGCGCTCGATGACCTCGTGCTCGACTCTGGCCGCGAGCGACACGGCCGCGTGGTCGACGCCGCCGGCGATCCCGTGCACGGCGCGCGCGTGTTCGTCGGAACGATCGACGACGCGACCGTCGTCGCGATCGAGCGCTGCACGACGGGGGCGGACGGATCCTTCGTCGCCTCCGGCATCCCGCCCGGCGATTCGGCGGTGATCGCGATCTCGACCGACGGGTTCGCCGTCGCGGTGAAGAGCGCGACCGATGACGCGCCGCTCGACCTGACGTTGCGGCCGTTCGCGAGCCTCTCGGTGCGCGTCGAGAAGCCCGACGGATCACTCTCCGCGCGCCCACGCCTCTCGATCGAGTGCATCGATCCGCCCCGGCGCTTCCTTCTCGACATCCGCGGAAACGGCGCGCCCACGAGCTTCCCGGCGCTCGACTTCCTCCCCGGACGCTACCGGCTCATCGCGATGGAGGTCGGATACGAGACGTTCATCACGGACGTCGATCTCACGACCGGCGACTTCGGCTGCATCGAAGCTCGCCTGGCACACGAGTCGACCCGCGCGCTGCGCGTCGTCGCGTCCAACGATCACGCGCCGATCGCCGGAGCGATCGTGACGGCGCGGCGTCTGGACGACACGGACCCGTTCGACGCGACGGCCTGCGTTCGCGTCACGGACGCGGACGGCCGCGCCGTGATCGATGGTCTGCCGCCGGGCGAATGTGAGGTGACGATCGAGCATCCGGCCTTTCCGTTTGCCGTGGAGCGCGTCGGCGTGGACGGGCCGCCCGTCGAGATCGCGCTCGCGCGCGGCGGCTGCATCTCCGGGCCGCCGTCGGCGACGCCGCTATTGCGGCCGCTCGTCGTCGGCGCACGCAGCGCGACGCAAGAATCGGCGCGCGTCACGACGTCGATCGACGGTTCGTTCCGCATCGACGCGCTGCCGCCCGGCGAATTCGCGCTCTCGCTGGAGGATGACGCTCCCGACGGGCGCGGAACGCTCGAGCGCGTGACCGCAACTGTGCGCGAGGGCGCGACGACCGAGGTCGAATTCGCCGCTCTCGCCGGCCGGCCCGTTCCGTCCGGCCACGTTCACGGTCGCATCGAGATCGACGGCGCGCCGACCGCGAATCGTGTCGTCTCGCTCGACCTCGATACTCCCATCACTCGGCGGACCGACGCCGCAGGGCGCTTCGACTTCGGCGCCGTCCCGATTGGCCCGGTCTTCGTTTCGCTGCCGGCGGCGGATGCGGACCGGGACCGGGGCGATTCGGTGTTCGCGTCGCGATCGCTCGATCTCCAAGCGGGCGCCGAAGCGGAGGTCGAGTTCGTTCTCGCGACGCGATGCGTGACGGGCCGCGTGGTCGAGTCAGCGACTCGGAAACCGGTGCCGTTCGCGGAAGTCGAACTGGTCGCGATCGCGCTAGGACCCGGCGACATCGGCGCGCGGTTGCTCGCGAGGGCCGACGCGAACGGTGCGTTCACGTTCGCGTCCGCGCCGCTCGCCGCTTCGCTCGTCTCCGCTTCCGCGCGCGGCTTTCTCGACGGTTCGATCGACGCGGGCAACGACCCGATCGTGCTCGCGCTCGATCGCGCGACCCGCGTCCGTGGCCGGATCGACTTCACGTCCGATCGTCGCGGCGTCCCCGGACTCGTGCTGCGCTGCATTCGACGTGACGAGACCACGCGCGTTCGATTCGACGCGATGACCGGAGAGTTCACCGTCGTGAACGCTCGGCCCGGAGCGTGTGAACTCGCGCTCACGGGCTTCACCGACGTCGACGTCGAGCGGATGCCGCTCTTGATCGGATCCGCCGACCAAGACGGCGTCTTGATCACGCCGAAGCTGCGCAAGAGACCGGCGCCGGTGCGCGTTGCCGGAACGATTCGTCTGCCTGACGACGCGTCGCGCTTGGTTGCGGCAATCGTGCTCCACCGACTCGACGCCGACGACGAGGATCGACGGCTCGCGACGCGCCTGGACGGCGGCCTGCGTTTCTCGAGCGACGCCGTGACGCCCGGCCGCTACCGAGTGACGCTCGAGCCCGAGGGTTCCGCGCTGGCGCCGCTGGAGGTCGACATCCCCGCCGGCGGCGTCGCGAACCTCGTGCTGGAGTTCGCCCCCACGAAGCGCTGACCGTCCGTCACTCGAGGCGCGTCTTCCCGGCGGCCTTCAGCTTCGCGACCAGCTCCTTCACGCGCTCGGCGTCCTCGCGGCGGCAGACCAGCGTCGCGTCGTCGGTGTGCACGACGATCAGGTCCTTCACGCCGATCAGGGCGATCTCGTGGTTCGCGCCGGCGACGACGATGTTGCCGCTCGCGTCGAGCGTCGTCGCTGTGCCGACGACGTGGTTCGCGTCGGCGTCGCGCGGGACCACGCGCGCGAGCGCGGCGAGCGATCCGACGTCGTCCCATGCGAAGGTCGCCTCCATCACGAGCACGTTCGCGTCCTTCTCGAGCACGCCGTAGTCGATGCTGATCTTCGGCAACCGGCCGTACGCCGCGGCGTCGATCGTCCCGTTCGCGCGGTACGCGTTCGCGAGCGCGGGCAGCGCGGCGCCGAGCGCGGGCAGGTGCTTCTCGATGCGGGCGAGCATCGCGCGTGCGGAGAACACGAAGATCCCCGCGTTCCAGAGGTGGCGGCCCGACGCGACGAACTCGCGCGCGGTCGCGAGGTCGGGCTTCTCGCGGAAGCGCGCGACGCGGTGCAGCACATGCCCATCGCTCTCGTCCGCCGCGCCGTCCTGCTCGACGGCCGCGCCGCGCTCGATGTATCCGAAACCGGTCGCCGGTGTGGTCGGCTTCACGCCGAACGTGACGAGCGCGTCGGGCCGCGACTCGACCGCGCGCGCGGCGGCGGCGATCGCCGCGCGGAACTCCGCGGCCGGGCTGACCACGTGGTCGGCGGGCAGCACCGCGATCGTGGCGTCGGCGTCCTCCATCACGACGAGCGCGCTCGCGAGGCCGATGCACGCCGCGGTGTCGCGGCCGACCGGCTCCGGCACCACCGACCGCGCCGGCACTCCCGGGAGCGCGGCGCGGACGACGTCCGCGTACGCCGCGTTCGTGATCACCCGGACGCGCGCCGCCGGGACCAGCCCGATCAACCGCTCGACGGTCTCGACGATCATCGGGCGCCCGCCGCCGAGCGCGAGGAGCTGCTTCGGGCGCCGCTCGCGCGAGAGCGGCCAGAACCGCGTGCCCGATCCGCCGGCCATCACCACCGCGTGCAGCATCAGAACTTCCCGTCCCAGTCGGGTTCCGGACGCGGCGTGAGGCGCGGCATGCGCGTCGGATCGATGCCGCGATCGAGCGCCGCCTTCGCGAGGTTCCACCACACGACGCGCGGGTTGCCGAGCGGCCCGTACACGCGGTAGGTGAGGATCCCCTTCTTCAGGAGATCGAAGAACTGCGTGACGCCGATCAGGTTGGGCTGGATCACCTCGGGACGCACCTTGACGTCGAGTCCGCTCGGACCGACCACGCCCGAACCTTTCAGGTTGAGTCCGACGACGCTCATCGTGGTCGGCGCGCGCAGCTCGAACTCGTCGAGGTCGACCAGGCCGTCGCGCACGTGGAAGCGCGCGTCGCACGTCTCGAACGTCGGCGGCGGGGACGAGCCGAACGCGCTCTTCAGGTACGAGAGCGAATAGAGCCGCGCGAGCGCCGGCAGGCTCCACAGCCTGCCGTTCGTGACGCGTGCCTCGCCTTCGCCGCTGAACGTCATCAGGCTCTCGCCCGATCCCTTGAACGCGAAGCGCGCGTCGAGAGTGCCGGAGAGGTCGGGGCGCCGCGGCGTGAAGTCGCGCACGAGCTCGGCGATCTCCGCGTGATCGACCGCGACGCTTCCGGAGAACGGCGCGCCGGGCTCGTCGGGACGCAGCTCGAACTGGCAGCGTTTCGGGTCGAGCTGACCGCCCGCGAACGGCCCGGAGACCTCCGAGAGCAGCACGCCGTCGGCGCCGACCGCGAGGTTCCCCGAGAGGCCGGCGAGCGCGACCCGGCCGATCTTGAAGCCGAGGTCGTCGAAGTTTCCGGCCGCCTTGAAGCTCTGGTGCTCGGCGTTGCCGCCGCTCCCCGCGAGATGCAGGTGACCCGCGAAGTTCTCGACCTTGAACGGCCGCTCGAGGCGGCATTGCTCGAAGCGGACGTCGCCCGTGAATCCGATCGCGCTGTCGCCGGGCGTCGACTCCGACTTGCCCGGCAGCGGGGCGCGCACGCGCAGTTGCGAGAGATCGACGTCGACCTTGCCGGACGGTGCGCGCGTCTCGAAGAACTCCTTCAGCGTCGGATGGAGGAGCGGCAGCAGGCGCTCGTCGAACGGGAGGTCGTCGAACTCGACGTCGCCCTCGAGCGTGATGCGCTCCGATTCGACCGCGACGCCGAGCGAGCGGCTCTTCACGCGCGTGCCGACGTCGCGCAGCGATCCGGAGAAGTCGTCGAGTCGCACGGAGCCGGTCGCGAAGTCGACCGCGAGCCGCCCGGTCAGGTCGGTGAGCTTGCCGCCGGGCAGCACGTCGACGGAGCATTCGACGCCGTCGAGGAGCACGAGGAGCCGGTCCTCGATCGCCGGCGCGCCGGCCTGCGGCGGCGTCGCGAACGAGTAGCGGAACGACACCGGGCCGTTCGGCCGGTAGCTCTTGAGGACGGGCGTGACGTCGACGCCGTTCGCGAACGGGACGCTGTTCAGCTTGTCGAGGAGCGGATCGTCGACGTTGACGTGATCGCCGCGCACGTCGAGCACCGACGGGACGTCGTCGCCGAATCGTCCGATCAGCGCGACGTCGCCGCCGCGGTTCTTTGCGTGGAGCGTCTCGAGGTGCACGTAGAACCGCGAGTCGGACGGGTCGCCGTCGTGGAGGTTGCCGAACGCGACGCGGCCCACGACGCCCTCGATCGGGATCGGCAGCCAGCGCGGCACGACCTTCAGCCCCTTCGGCGAGAGCAGTGCGCGGAACTTGATCTCGCCGCCGACCGGCTGCTGCACGTCGAGATCGAGATCGAACGGCCCGCACGGGTCGAGCGCGCCCCACCACTCCTCGGCGGCGGGAGCGGCGGCGACCAGCGCCTCCTTCAACGCGGCGTCCGCGACGACGTCGCGCGCGGAGATCTTGAGGTCGAGGCCGTGCTCGTGGTCCGACACGGTCACGACGCCATCGATCGTCAGCGTGCCGGGCCCGCACTTCGACGTGAGGTGCTGCAGGCGGAAGATGTCGCCGTCGAACTCGACCGCGCCGTTCACGTGCTCGAGCGGGACGGGGAACGGGTCGAACTTCACCGCGAGGTCGCGCGCGGAGACGCGGCCGTAGACGCGGGTCTTCGTCACGCCCTTCGGTTCATCGGCGTGGACGTCGACGTCGACCGAGCCGCGCGGATGGAACGAGTCGAGCAGGGCGCCCGCGCCGGGCAGCGCGCTCTCGATCGAAGCGCGCATCATCGCGTCGATCGGCACGTTCTCGGCCGTGATGCGCAGCGTGAGGTCCTCGTCGTCATCGGCCGGGAACAGCAGGACGACGCCGTTCACCTCGGCGCGCCCGCCGCCGGTGTGGTCGCCGGAGACGTGGCGGATCTCGATGCGATCGCCGTCGCCCGAGACGGAGCCCGTCAGATGCTTCAACCGGTACGGGAAGCCGGTGCGCTTCCCGTTCGCGCGCACGTGCGAGACGAACGCGGCGTCGGTCTCGCGCGGCACGATCGACCAGTGCGCGACGGGCGCGGCCGCGCCGGCCTTCGCGACGTCCACGCGGAGGTCGAACGTCCCGCTCGGCGCGTAGTCGTCGATCGCGCGGCGCAGCTCCGGCGCCACGATCGCGGCGACGAAGTGATCCTCGAAATGCAGCCCATCTGCGCGCGCGATCACGTGCCACGACGGCGGGTCGGCGAACACGTCCGCCACCTCGCCTTCGACCTCGATCACGTCCGCGCCGTGCGGCAGGCGGCCGTTCACGAGGCTCAGGCGCTTGCCGTCGAAGATCAGCTCGCCGGATGCGCCCTCGATCGCGAAGTCGTCCTTGAACAGCTCGGGGACGTGACAACGCAGATCGTGCAGGAGCATGCGCGCGAACAGCTTGCCGTCTTGATCGGGCGCTGCGTCGACGGCGAGCGACAGCTCGCAGCGGCCGGCGGTGACGAAGCGGTCGAACAACGAGCGGATGCGCGGTTGGAGGTCGTCGCGCAGGCCGGTGCCGCCGAGGTCGAGCCCGTCGATCGTCGCCTGGAGATGCAGCGCGTTGTCGCGGCCCACGCTGCCATGCACCTCGACCGGCGTCACGCCGGGCAGCACGAAGTTGCCCGAGAAGCCGAGCAGGTCGCGCGCCGTCGGCGGCATCGGGAACGTCGCGAAGCGCACTTTCTCGACCCGTCGCTCGAGCGTCGGCACGAGGATCCGGTCGAGCGTGTGACTCAACTGTCCGGCGCCGCGCAGGAAGAGCGTGCCGTCCTCGATCTCCACCGTCGGCACGGTCTTGGTCGCGGGCCACGGCTTGAGCAGATGCAGCGGGGAGAAGGTGCCGTCCGCGCGCTCGTCGAGGCGCAGCACGGGTCGCTGCAGGTGGATCTCGTCCGGCGCGAGCCGGTGCTCTTCCGTCAGGCCGAGCGGGAACCCGAACTGGACGACCGGCAGCACGAGCGACGGCGTGCTCTCGTCCGGCGTGCGCAGCGCCACGTCGTGCGCGACCATCCGCCGATCGAACACGTGCAGCTCGCAGGCGCCGACCTGGATGTCGCCGCCGATGTAGCGCGACGCGGTCTCCTTCAGTTTGCGCTGCAGCCAGCCCTTCTCGGCCTGACGCACGAGGAGCCACGCCGCACCGCAGAGCAGTGCGACGATGACCGCCAGCTTGAACAGGCGGCGCAGCATCAAAGCGTCAGACGACCTCTTCGGCGGAGCGGACCTTCGCCTCGGCCGGCGCCGGCGGCGCGGACCTCGCGGGGACGCGGTCGCACGACGCGCGCAGCGTCGGCCGATGGCGCTCGGGGCTGTGGATGCGCCGCACGCGGCGGCCGAGCCCGCAGGTGATCTCGTACGGGACGGTGCCGAGCGTCTTCGCGATGTCGGTGACCGTGATGCGCTCCGCTCCGTCGCGCCCGATCACCGTCACGAGATCGCCGACGCGGACGCCCGGGATGTCGCCGACGTCGACCATGATGTAGTCCATCGAGATCGCGCCGACGATCGGCGCCTGCTTCCCGCGGATGAGCACGTGCCAGCGGTTCGAGAGGCCGTAGCGCAGGCCGTCGTTGTAGCCGATGGGCAGAGTCGCGATCCGCGTCTTCTTCTTCGTGACGTGCAGGCGGTTGTAGGAGATCGGCGTCCCGGCCGGGACGTCCTTCATGTAGATGACCTGCGTGTAGAGCGCGAGCGCGGACGCGAGGTCCTCCGCTCCGGGCTTGTCGTTCTCGATCAGGCCGTACGCGGCCGCACCGACGCGCACCATGTCGTAGTCGAGGCCTTCCTCGAACAGCACCGCGCCGGAGTTCGCGGCGTGGAAGACCGGGATCTTCATGCCCGCGTCGGTCATGCGGCGGCGCAACTGCGCGAAGCGCGTGACCTGCTCGCGCGTGAACGGATCACCGACGGTCTGCGAGCTCGAGAAGTGCGTCGCGACGCCTTCGAGCTCGAGCCACGGCGACGCGAGCGCGCTCTCCGCAACCTTGATCGCGGTGTCCGGGAACGGCCCGAGCCGCCCCATGCCGGTGTCCGCCATCACGTGCACGCGACACTTGCGGCCCGCGGCGCGCGCGGCGCGCTCGAGCCGCTTCACGCGCTCGTGCGAGTGCACGCAGATCGCGATGTCGTTCTGGATGACGGCTTCCATCTCCTGATCGACGATGGCGCCGAGGATGAGGAGCGGCGCGTCGATGCCCGCGTCGCGCAGCTCGAGCGCCTCGTGCGAATCCCCCATGCCGAACGCCGCGACCTCGCCGCGCGCGAGCACGTGGCGCGCGACGTCGACGGCGCCGTGGCCGTACGCGTCGGCCTTCGCGACCAGCATGATCTTGGTCGCGGGCGAGAGCTTCCGCTTCAGGAGTTCGAGATTCGAGCTGATCGCGTCGAGGTCGATCTGCGCCCACACTCGCGGTCGATTGTTCATCGAGAGTCGTCCCGTTGCGCCGGTCGTCCACGGTCGGCTCCGTCGGACCGGCGCCCCATTTCATCGGCAGCGCGCGCGCGTTCCAACGTCCTTCTGCGCCACAAGCGTTCGGCCTCGGACGGGCGCAGGTATCGCGGCAAGACGTCCGCCTCCGCGCCCGGGTCTCCCG
>CAZBOK010000179.1:0-9277 GCA_964493525.1 uncultured Phycisphaeraceae bacterium
CGCAAGGACAACCCGTTCTCACGGTAAACGTCGACCATGCCGCCGCGGCGCGTCGCGGGATCGCGGCGGATGAAGTCGTCGCCGCCGTCGGCGCTGCGGTCGCAGGACGTCCGAGCGGTTTCGTGTTCGAAGGCGATCGACGCGTGCCGATCATCCTCCGGCTCCCGGACGCATTCCGCGAAGATCCCGCTGCAATCGAAGACCTGCCGGTGGCCTTACCGCGCGGCGATGCGCCGACGGACGGCGGGATCGCGGGCGGCTTCGTTCGCCTGAAGGACGTCGCGTCAATCGACTCCGAAGAGGGTCCCTACCAAGTGAGCCGCGAGAACGGCCGCCGGCGCGTCGTCGTGCAGGCGAACGTCCGCGGTCGCGACCTCGGTTCGTTCGTCGCCGAAGCGCAGCGCCGCGTCGCGGACGAGGTGAAGCTGCCGCCGGGAACCTGGCTTTCCTGGGGCGGACAATTCGAGAACCTCGTGGCCGCGCGCGAGCGCTTGAGCGTTGTCGTCCCCGCGTGCTTCCTGGTGATCCTCCTCCTTCTGTACCAGACGTTCGGGCGCTGGAAGGACGCGCTGCTCGTGTTCTCGGGCGTGCCGCTGGCCTTGACGGGAGGGGTCGTCGCGTTGTGGTTGCGACAGATGCCGTTCTCGATCTCGGCGGCAGTGGGCTTCATCGCACTGTCCGGCGTCGCCGTGTTGAACGGTCTCGTCATGGTGACCTTCATCAATCAGCTTCGCGCGACTGCGATGCCGCTCGAAGACGCGATCCGAGAAGGGTCACTGACGCGGCTGCGGCCGGTCTTGATGACGGCACTCGTCGCGTCGCTCGGGTTCGTGCCGATGGCACTCGCGACGGGGACGGGTGCTGAGGTGCAGCGACCGCTCGCGACGGTCGTGATCGGTGGGATCATCTCTTCGACGGCGCTGACGCTCGTCGTGCTGCCCGCCCTTTACCGGATGTGGCACTTGCTCACTTCGCCATCGCGCCAGTAGGATCCCCCGCCATGCGTCGTCGCCGCTCGCAATTGGTCGTCGGCTGGATCTGCGCCGCGCTCTTCATCGTCACCGGCACGCTCGTGGGCGCGCCGTCGCTCGTACTTTGCGTCGGTACCAACGAGCACGTGGCGCTCGAATTGACCGAGATCAGCCACCGCGGCGCTTGTCCCAGCTCGCCTTCGCCTCGCGAGTCCGCAGAGATAGACGCCGCGACACGGCCGAGTTCCGCGTGCGTCGACATCCTCCTGATCGGCTCGGTCGCGCCGGATCAACCGCGCCCCCTTCGCCCCGCGCCGATCGAAATCACTCCGCTCGTCTTGGCAACTTGTTCCCTTGACGCCTTGATGCGCCCGACGGCTGTGGCCTCCCCGCGTGTGCCGAACATCGGCCCGCGGCTCTCGTCGCCTCCTTGGCGGATCCTCGTTCTTCAGATCTGACCTTCCTTCCACATCGGTTCCCCGCGTGACGCGCCGTTTGCGCGTTGCGTGAGGACATCGCTGTCTCGCGCGCCGATCGCGTGCGCGCGCCGCCGACGGTCCGCTCTCCGGACCGATCTCGGAACGAGGAGGATCGGGTGTCTGGCATTCGAAGTTCGTGCATTCTTTTTCTCGCTGCATCGGCCGGCTGCGTGGCGGATCCACCCGACGTGGATGCCGCGCGCCAAGTCGACGAGGCGGTCGGGTGGTCGCCGGCCGTGCGCTTCGTCGTCGACGGCGCGCCGACCGACGTGGGCGCTCCGCAGCCCGAGCGACTGACTCTCGCCGGCGCCCTGCGACGCGCGATCGAGACCGATCCGCTGCTTCAGGCCGCGATCGCTCGAACACGGGTCGCGCTCGCCGACGCCGAGCAGGCCCGGCTGCTGGATAACCCGGTGCTCGACATCGCCTACCGCGTGTCGACCGACCCCTTGCTCCCGAACGAGATCGAAGTCGGGCTCTCGGAGAACCTCCTCGCGCTGATCACGCGGCCGGCGCGCAGCGCTGCGACGGACGACCGGCTGCGAATCGCGGCGGCGGACTCGGTGGAGCGGGCGCTCGATGCCGTCGCTGCGGTGCGGGACGCGTACGTCGCGGTGCAAGCGGCCGACGAGCTGGTGCCGCTCCTGGAGGAGCGCGCTCGTGTACTCGGACGGCTCGTCGACTTGTCGAAGGATCGGCTCGCCGCCGGCGAGGCGGCGCGCGTCGACGTCACCACGCTCGAAACAGAACAAGTGGCTCTTTCGCTAGAGATCGCGGAGCGCCAAATCCTGGCGCGCGACTCCCGCTTGACGCTGACTCGCCTGGTCGGCGAGCCTTCGGCGGACGCGACATGGACGCTCGATCCGTGGACCGCGCCACAGGCATCCGATGAGAGCGACGACGCATGGGTTCGGGTCGCGCTCGCCCGCCGCCCCGACGTCATGGCCCGAGAATTCGAAGTAAAGGCGCGCGAGGCGGAAGCGGAAGCGGCCGGTCTGACGCTCTTCGACGGCATTGGCGCCGGCGGCACGGCGACGCACTCGGACGGCTGGACGGATGCCGGCCCGAGCGTTTCCGCGCCGATCCCCTTGTTCGACTTCGGCGGGCCGCGTCGCGAGCGGGCGCGCGCGCTCGTTGTCGAAGCGCGACATCAGTTGACGGAGGCGCGGCGCGGCGCCGTAGAGGTCGTGCGGCGCGCGCACGCGAGCTACGCGGCGCTCCTCGCGAGCCTGGGACGGGTCCGGAACGAGCTGATCCCGCTGCAGGAGCAACGGCGCTCGCAAGTGGAAGCGATCTACCGCAACGGACAAGTCGACGTGACTGCGCTGCTGCTCGCCGAACAGGACTTGCAGGGCGCACATGTGAAGCGGGTCGAGCTCGAGCAACGAGTGAGCGCGGCGCGCACGCAGTTGGAGCGCGCCGTCGGAGGTGCGGGTGCCGCTACGGCAGTCGAAGCGGCGGAATCGAATGTGAAGCGGGATTCGGAGAAGCCATGAACGACGTGATCCGCCGCACCGCTCCTCGTAGCGGCACGGCAGTCTCTCTGTTCTTCCTCATCGCATCGTTCGCGTGTGATCGCGGCGAAGGGCAGGACGCATCGCGGGCAAACGCGCCGGGCGCATCGGCCGTCCCCGAACAGCGTGCCGAGCACGCCGGCGAAGTGCATCTCACCGCCGAGGCGGTGATCTCAAACGGCATCAAAATCGAAGCCGCCGCGCGTCACGTGCTCGTTCCAACATTGACGGCTCCGGCACGCGTCGCGTTCAACGCGGAGGCGATGGCGCACGTCGGCTCACCGCTCATGGGACGCGTGAGCGATCTTCGCGCACGCCTCGGCGACGACGTGAAGAAAGGCGACGTGCTCTTGATCGTCGAGAGCCCCGAACTCGGTGGAGCGCAGAGCGACTTCCTTCAGAAGCGCGCCGCCGCGTCCGCAGCCGGGCCGTCGGTCGAGCTGGCGAAGAGCTCGTACGAGCGCGCAAAGGCGCTGTACGACAAGAGCGAGGGCATCGCGCTGACGGAGGTTCAGAAGCGCGAGTCGGAATTCCGCGCGGCGGATGCCGCGCGCGCGATCGCGACAGCTGCGGCGGAAGGGGCCGAGAACCGGCTGCACCTGTTCGGCATGGATCAGGCGGCGGTGGATCTCCTGGCGAAGACCACGGAGATCACTCCGCATTTTGCGGTCACGGCGCCGATCTCGGGGCGCGTCATCCAGCGCGAGGTCACGCTCGGCGAGCTCGTCAGCCCCGAGAAAGAGGCGCTCCTCGTCCTCGCGGGAATGGACACGTTGTGGGTGCTCGCCGACGTTCCGGAAGCCCGACTCGCCGAGATCGCGGTCGGCAACGCGTCCGTCGTCACGGTCGGCACCGGCAAGGGAGCGATCTTCCGCGGAGCCGTCAGCATGATCTCGCCGGCGGTTGATCCGACGACGCGCTCGGCCCAGGTGCGGATCGAGGTGAAGGAGGGTGCCGCGGCAACTCTCCGGCCCGGGATGTTCGCCCGCGTCGAGATCGAGACCGGCGACAAAGCGACCGAGCGCGAAGCTGTTCTCGCCGTGCCCGACGAAGCGGTGCAGACCGTGGAGGGCGTACCGAGTGTCTTCGTTCCGATCGCCGGGGACGAGACCGCGTTCGCGCGCCGCGCCGTTCGCATTGGCGCTCCCTTCGGGGGGATGATCCCCATCCTCGCCGGGCTCGCGGAAGGCGAGCGGATCGTCGTCGCGGGGAGCTTCATTCTAAAAGCGGAGCTCGGTAAGGGCTCCGCCGAGGACGAAGGCTGAGGATCCCATGCTCGAAGCGATTCTCCACTTCTCCATCAAGAACCGCTGGCTCGTTCTCGTGCTGACGCTGGTGGCCGCCGCGATCGGAATCGCGTCGTTGCGGCGATTGCCGATCGACGCAGTGCCGGACGTCACTAACAACCAAGTTCAGATCAATACGCTGTTCCCGTCGCTCTCACCGCTCGAGATCGAGAAGCAGGTCACCTTCCCGATCGAGACGGCGCTTGCGGGGATTCCCGGACTCGAATCGACTCGCTCGTTGTCGCGAAACGGCTTCTCGCAGGTCACCGCCGTCTTCGACGACAAGGTCGACGTCTATTTCGCGCGCCAGCAAGTCAGCGAACGGCTTGGAGAGGCCCGCGAGAGCCTTCCGCCCGGCGCCGAGCCGCGGATGGGCGCGATCTCGACCGGTCTCGGCGAGATCTACATGTGGACCGTCGAGTATTCGCATTCGGACGGGAAAGGAGCGCCGGCTGCGGACGGCCAGCCCGGTTGGCAGACAGATGGAACGTACCTCACGCCGGAACACGAGCGGCTCGGGAACGATCTCGACCGCGCGGCCTACCTCCGTACCGTCCAGGACTGGATCATTCGGCCGCAGTTGAAGGGAGTCCCGGGCGTCGCCGGCGTCGATGTCATCGGCGGCTACGTGAAGCAATACCACGTCGAACCCGATCCGATGAAGCTCGTGAGCTATGGGCTCACGTTCAGCGACGTCATCGACGCACTCGAGAAGAACAACGTCAGCACGGGCGCGGGATATATCGAGCACAAGGGGGAGTCCTACCTCGTGCGCGCGGCCGGACGAATCGAGACATCGGCGCAAGTCGAGGCGATCGTCGTCGGCACGCGACACGGCACTCCGATCTTCATCCGGGATGTCGCCTCCGTCGGAGTCGGAAAGGAACTGCGCACCGGGAGCGCGAGCGAGAACGGCGAAGAGGTCGTGGTCGGCACTGCGCTCATGCTGATCGGCGCGAACAGCCGCACCGTCGCCGCGGCGGTCGACGCAAAGATGACGGAGATCAACCGCACACTGCCGCCGGACGTGCGCGCCAAGACGGTCCTCAACCGCACGAAGCTCGTCGACGCGACCATCGCGACAGTGAAGAAGAACCTCGCCGAAGGCGCGACACTTGTCATCGTCATTCTGTTGCTCCTGCTCGGCAACTTCCGCGCGGCGCTGATCACTGCGCTCATCATCCCGTTCGCGATGCTCCTCACGTTCACCGGTATGGTGCAGACTGGCGTGGGCGGCAACTTGATGAGTCTCGGCGCCATCGACTTCGGGATGCTCGTCGACGGCGGAGTGATCGTCGTCGAGAACTGCCTGCGCCGGCTCGCCGAGCGTCAACACCGCGAGTCGCGATGTCTCACCGCCGAAGAGCGGTTTCACGAGATCTTGGTGGCCTGTCGTGAAATGGCTCGACCCGCGGTCTTTGGTCGCGCGATCATCGTTGCGGTGTTCGTGCAGGTCCTGTTCCTCACGGGCATCGAAGGGAAGATGTTCCGGCCGATGGCGCTTACGGTGATCTACGCGTTGATCGCATCGTTTGCGCTGGCCTTGACGTTCATCCCGGCGCTCGTCGCGATCTGCATTCGCGGCAAGGTGCACGAGAGGGAAGTGTTGCTGATTCGGCTCGCGAAGCGCGTCTACGAACCATTCCTGCGGTTCGCGGTGAAGGCGCGCTACGCGGTCGTGCTCGCTGCCGTGCTGATCTTCGCCGGCTCGATGCTCGCGTTCTCGCGGCTCGGGCAGGAATTCGTGCCGACGCTCGACGAGAAGGACATCGCGTTGCAGGCGCTTCGCATCCCAAGCACCGCGCTGACCCAGGCGCAAGACATGCAGTTCGAGCTCGAACGTGCCGTAGCGCGGTTCCCGGAAGTCGCGTTCGTGTTCTCGAAGACCGGGACGGCCGAGATGGCGTCGGATCCGATGCCGCCGAACGCAACCGACACGTTCCTAATCCTGAGGCCACAGGATGCGTGGCCGGACCCGCACGAACCGAAGGAATCGTTGATCGCACGGATCGAGGAGGCAGTGAACCGGCTTCCCGGAAACGCCTACGAGTTCACGCAGCCGATCCAGATGCGGTTCAACGAACTGATCGCTGGGGTGCGCGGCGACCTGGCGGTGAAGGTGTATGGCGACGACTTCGCCGCCATGCAGAAGACCGCACGGGAGATCGCTCGCGTTATCGAGGGCGTCGAAGGAGCCGCGGACGTCAAGGTCGAGCAGACCGAAGGCCTCCCGGTCATGGACATCGAAGTCGATCGCGACGCGATCGCTCGCCACGGTTTGAACGTGGCGGACGTGCAGGACGTCGTCGCGACGGCGATCGGGGGACGCGAAGCCGGACTCGTGTTCCAAGGCGATCGGCGGTTCGACCTCGTCGTGCGCTTACCCGAGGCACTGCGACGCGACGTCGGCGCGATTGAGAACCTGCCGATCCCCCTGCCGAGCGGAGCCGAAGACGGAACGGGACCGGAAAGTTTCGCGGGCGATATCGTGTCGCATCCCGAAATCGGTTTCTTGCCGTTGTCATCTGTCGCGCGCGTGACAGTTGCCGAGGGCGCGAACCAGATCAGCCGAGAGAACGGCAAGCGCCGGGTCGTGGTCCAGGCGAACGTCCGCGGACGTGACCTCGGTTCCTTCGTCGCCGAAGTCCAGGCGAAGGTCGGAACGGTGAAAATCCCTCCGGGAGGATGGCTCGTCTGGGGCGGGCAATTCGAGAACTTGACGGCGGCGCGCGTGCGCCTGTCGCTCGTTGTTCCGATCTGCCTTGCGGTGATCCTGTTGCTCCTGTTCGGGTTGTTCCACTCCGTCGTGGATTCGCTGGTCGTGTTCAGCGGAGTGCCGCTGGCACTCACCGGCGGAATCTTCGCGCTCTTCCTCCGCGACATGCCCTTCTCGATCTCGGCGGCCGTCGGCTTCATCGCGTTGTCCGGCATCGCCGTCTTGAACGGTGTCGTTATGGTGAGCTTTATCAAGCAGCTGCGCGCAGAAGGCTTGGCATTCGACGACGCCATCCTCCGCGGCTCGCTGACGCGGCTGCGCCCGGTCCTGATGACCGCGCTCGTCGCATCGTTCGGTTTCGTTCCGATGGCGATCGCGACGGGCACCGGCGCCGAAGTTCAGAAGCCGCTCGCGACTGTCGTGATCGGCGGGATCGTGTCGAGCACGCTCCTCACGCTGGTCGTCCTCCCGGCGCTCTATCGGATCTGCGCTGCCCGCGATGCTGTGACACGCGAGCCGTGGGAGGAGTCGCAGCCTAGCGATTCGGGATTGATCGCATGATCAACCGGGCCATTCACGGCAACGACCTCCAGCCGATCGCCGATCCCGAGGAGCAGCATGGCTCATCTCCATGATGCCGAGCACGCAAGCCCGCCGAAGGGGAGTCTGACTCGGCGGAGCCACGAGCAGAAGGCGCTGAGATTCGTCTTGCTGTTGGCTGCGACCTACATGGGCGCGGAGATCGTCGGCGGGATTCTCACGAACTCGCTCGCATTGCTCGCGGACGCAGGGCACATGCTCTCGGACGTCGCTTCGCTCGCCCTCTCGTTGTTCGCGGGATGGATCGCCACGCGACCGCCGTCGCCACATAAAACGTACGGGTACTACCGCGCCGAGATCTTGGCCGCGTTGGCAAATGGCGCGACGCTCGTCGTGGTCGCGATCATCGTCGCCGTAGAGGCAGTTCGACGTCTGCGTGCGCCGCCTGAAGTCGGCGGTGCGATGATGTTCACGATCGCCGGCGGCGGACTCTTGGTGAATCTCGTCGGACTGTGGGTTCTTCGCGGACACGACGAGGGAAACTTGAACGTCCGCGCCGCGTGGCTTCATGTGCTGGGCGACGCCGCCGGCAGCGTGGGAGCGATGGTTGCGGGATCCTTGGTGTGGAGTCTGGGTTGGAACCTGGCGGACCCGATCGCGAGCGCGCTGATCGCGCTGCTCATCGCCTGGTCGGCCTGGTCGATCCTTCGGCAGGGGACGAGCGTGCTGATGGAAAGCGCGCCCGGTAGCATCGACGTCGATCAACTGCGCAATGCGATGCTCGGCGTCCCGGGGGTCTGCACACTTCATGACCTTCACGTGTGGTCGATCACGAGCGGCATGAACGCGCTTTCCGCGCACGTCGTGCTGACCGGGACCGACAGCTCTCGGAGTACTCTTCAAGCTCTCCGGACGCTGCTCGCCGCGGAATTCCGCCTCGATCATGTGACGCTTCAAATCGAGGATGTCGCGTGCGCGGCCGAAGACGGTCATCCGTAGACGATGCCATTCCCGCCGGAGAAGCGCACCGCAGCGAGGCTTGGAACGATGGGCTACAATCGATCGAGAAGCGGACGCGGATCAGCGCGCGGGAAACCACGCCCCAGCTCTCACGCCGCGGAACGGCCCACATCAACACGTCATCCTCTCGTCGGCGTGCTCGTGATCGTTACCGTCGCTCTGGTGCTCGATGCGGCGGAAGCGTTGGACATCGGGTCTGAGATGAATGAGTCCGGCCACGTGCACGTCAATCTGAGACCCGATGTCCAACGCTTCCGCCGCATCGAGCACCAGAGCGACGGAAGCGTTGGACATCGGGTCTGAGATGAATGAGTCCGGCCACGTGCACGTCAATCTGGTGATCGGTGCGATGGCCGTGATCGCGACGGTCTTGGCCATTCGCGAGAGTTGGGGACTCTGGAAAGCGCGGCGGTGACGGTCACGACGGCGGAGGCGTTCGCGGGTCCGGTCGTCGACTCCGCCAGCGGCTCAACTCACGATGAGGAAGGAGCCGCGCACCAGGTCCTCGGCGCTCGGCTCCGTGCGACGTCTCTGTTGGGGATCTCTGCGAACCGACGACTCGTCAAGTCGCCGCGCCAAAGTGTCGAACCTCGCTACGAACCTGCGACCGACGCAGCGACTGCATTCGCGCATAACTCGTGAACGGAAAGAGCCGCACACCGGGTGACCGGTGCGCGGCTCAGTGCGACATCTCTGTTGTCTGGTAGCGGGGGCAGGATTCGAACCTGCGACCTCCGGGTTATGAGCCCGA
>CAZBOK010000180.1:0-9216 GCA_964493525.1 uncultured Phycisphaeraceae bacterium
GTCTCGCGACCGAGCGCCGCATCGAGCAGGCCGCACGCGACGCGCTGCGCCGCGACGTCGACGTCATGCTCTACTGCCCGGCGCGCGAGATGCAGTTGAAGGAGGCGCGCATCCACGTGCGCTTCCCGGGCGAAGCGCGAGTGCGGCCGCTGTCCGACTTCGCCGATCGCATCCCGCGGCTGCGCGACCTCGAGGAGTCGTACCGCAACCTCTGGAAGTTCTACGTCTTCTCGTCCGAGGAGGATCCGCGCGCGATCGCCGCCATCGCCGACGTGCTCGCGCGGGAGATCCCCGACGCGAAGAACGTGTATCGCGCCGGGTGATTCGACGGGCTGTTAGACTTCGGCCCATGTTCGCCGAGCGGGGCCGCGCCGCTCGCTGCCACGGTCCGCCGGGCAGAACGCCTGTGATGGGAGTCGATCGGTGATCGAAGCGACCAGCTTCCGCGTGTTTGCGTTGCTCGCCGCGCTGTCGTCCGCCGCCGCTGGTGCGGACGACACGAAGCCCGAGGTCCCGCAGGCGACGGCCGCCGCGGCACCCGACACGAACGACGCGTTCCATCAGAAAGGGCTCGCGATCCAGGCGAGCCTCGACGGCATCTACGGCAAAGGGTTCTGGACCTATCTCTTCGACGACGGCGTCCTGCCGCGCCCCTACCTCGTTGCCCGCGAGTTCAAGTCGAACATCGATCTCGACGTCCTTTCGCGCGAGTACGCGGACATCTTCGGTTGCCTGTATCGCGAGTTCTACGCGGAGTACGGCGAGCGCTTCGGTCTCAAGCCGATCACCGAGCCGGTCGTGGTCCTGATCTACGCGGCGAAGGACGCGCACAAGAAAGCGCGCGAGACGCGCCCGGAGCTCGGGCTCCCGAACGAAGAGTTCATGGGCGGGTACTACCAGCCGGGCACCGGCATCCTCACGCAGTGGGAGCAGGATGACCTCTGGCACGTGGTCTTCCACGAGGGGACGCACCAGTTGATCGACTACGCGACGCGCGGCGCGCGCGTGCCGCAGTCGCGGCAGTACGCGTGGTTCCAGGAGGGCGTGGCCGACTACATGGGCGGCCACAAGTGCGAGACGACGGTCGAGAACGGCAAGATCGTCCGGCACTTCACACTCGGGCAGTTCATCGCCGACCGTTTCTCGAGTGTCCAGCGCGGCATCCTCGAGAACAAGGTGCTTCCGATCGAACAGCTCGTCGACGTGAACTTCGACGAACTCCATTCCCACCAGTTCCAGCAAGAGGGCGACACCGAGAACCAGTCGTTCACCGAGCTCCTGTATGCGGAAGGCTGGGCGCTCGTGATGTTCTTGCACCGCAACCCGGCGGACAAGGCGAAGTTCGACGAGTACTTCTACGCCGAGCTGCACGGGAACGGCGGCAAGCAGAAGTTCGCGGAGATCTTCCTCCTCGAGTCGAAGGAGGACTGGGAAGCGTTCGACGACGAGTTCCGCGAATGGGTGCAGGTCGACCTCCGGAACATGCGCCCGATCAAGAAGGCGCACTGAATCGACACGGCACCGGGCTCGGGGATGACCGCCGGCCGCATCGCGCTCGCCATCGGATGCGTCATCGCGTTGGTCGCGGCGGCGTTCGTTCGGAAGGACGCGATCGTCCGCGAGGGACGCGATTTGAAGCCGCGGCCGGACGCGCTCGAGTACGGGCTCGGCGCCGCGTCATTCGCTCGCTCCGGACGCGTGGAGCTCGAGCTCGGCGGAGCGCACTACCCGCTGCGATATCCGCCCGGCTTCCCGATCCTCGCCGCGCCGTACGTCGCCGCCGCGGGCGGTGCGGCGTCGGCCACGTGGCGCGCCGCGTTCACCCACGGCGTCGCGGCGGTGCCGGTCATCACGCTGATCGGTTGGGCGGCGGGCGGCCCCGTCGGGGCGTGTTTCGCGGCGCTCGTCGCGATCACGTCGCCGCTCGCGATCGCGAACTCCGTGCTCGCGATGAGTGAGACGACGTCCGAGCTGTTGTGGGCGCTGGTGATCGCGGCGCTCCTGTTCGCCGTGCGATCGCGCGAGTCGGGGCCGCGGCTCGAGCCGTTCGTGCTCGCGGGGGTCGCGCTCGGACTCGGCGTCACCGTGCGATACACGAACCTCGCGCTGATCGCGCCCGCGCTCTTGTTCGTCGGGACGCGGCATCGGTTCCGGCCGGCGCGTGCCGGCCGCGCCGTCGCGAGCATCGCGATCCCGGCGCTGATCGGCGTCGCGGCGATCCTCCTCTACCAGTGGCGGACGTTCGGCGCCCCGGGATCGGACGGGTACTCGTTCTGGGTGCCGGAGGTGTATCGCCACTCGGAGCTCGTGTTCTCGACGCGGTATCTGCTCGCGGGGATTCCCGGTTTCTGGGCGCACGGGCACCTGCCGACCTACGGCCGCGCGCTGCTCGGATCGGACGCGGGGATCTGGATCTCGCCGTGGCTCGCGGCGCTCGCGCTCGTCGGACTCGTGCGCACCATCGTCCTCGCCAGGAGCTGCGGCCGGCGGCGACTCCTCGCGCTCGTCGCGCTCGTCGCGATGCCGGCCGTGCTCGTGTTCCACCTGTTCTATTTCTGGCAGGACACGCGGTTCCTCGTCCCGCTCCTGCCGTGCCTCGCCGCGCTCGCGGGGAGCGGCGCCGCCGGAATCGTCGACGCGATCGCGAAGGTCGCACCGCGGGCGCGCGCAACGATGACGGTCGTCGCCGCATTGGGAGCGGTCGCGTGGTTCGCGCATGCAGCGGATCTCGCGCGGTTCGTGCGGCCGGAACCGCCGGGCCCGCGGCGCGTCGTGCCGCCGGTGCCGGCGCTCGTCGACCGGCTGGCCGGTTTCGATCGCGACCTGCCGCGCGGCGCGCTCGTGATCGTGAACTTCCCCGCGACGATCGCCGAGCCCGCGCTCGGCGCCGGCCGCGAGATCCTGTTGAGCGACGCGGACTCCGCGGACCCCCACCTGAACGCGATCGAGCGCCACGATCTGCGCGCGTTCGACGGCAGCAAGCCCAGGACGCAGTTCCTCGCGCACGGCGCGACGGCGGTGCGTGCGACGGTGGATGCCGTCCAGCGCGCCGTCGACGAGGGGCGGCCGGTGTTCTTCCTCGAGTGCGCGAACGAAGGCGCGGCCGGCGGCGGGATCGCGGAGTTGCGGAGCTCGCTGCGCTTCGACGAAGTGATCGTGCGGCAGCCGGTGACGGTGTGGTCGATCAGTCGGCGCCCGCCGACGGCCCGTTGATCGTCTCGCCCCACGCGACGACGACGTCGTGCTCCACGATCGCGGTGATCGACTGCAGCGGCTGGTCGCGGTACTCGACGTCGAGGAACTGCACGTTCATCGTGAGCGCGCCGATCCCGACGCCGAAGTTCTCCTGATCCGAAGCGATGCGCCGCCACGTGAAGATCGTGCGCGCTCCGTGCCGCTCGACGCGCTGCGGCGGGCCGAGCATCGCGAGCAACTCGGCGGCGGTCGTCGAATCCGGTTTCACGCGCGCGCCGGCGGCGCGATCGAGCGCGAAGACGTCGGGACCGCTCGTGAACTCGTGGACGTCGTAGTACGGACCGAGATGACATGCCGGCGCCGCGGTCAACGCGAGCAGCAGCACGAGCCGGCGCACGCGAATCACTCCCCCGCGCGGAACGCCGGCGTGTACGACCACGCGGCGAGCTTCCCGGCTTCGTCGAAGAACATCGTGAGGTTCTCGGTGTCTTCGCGCTTCGCTTCGCTGCGGAACACCGAGAGCGACAGCGCGCCCCACAGCGCCGAGAGCCCGACGTCGACGCCGTCAGCGATGCGCTTCGTGAAGAGGTAGCGGTAGGCCTCGCCGTCGCGAGTGCCGGTGATGTCGGTCGGGGAACCGAAGAGGCGGAGCACGTCCTGACGCGAAGTGGTGCCGACCTTCAGCACGCGCTCGCTGTCGGCGCCGAACGAGAGCGGCGCACCGCTGGTTCCGTAGGTCGTGAAGCACGCCGGCGTGGCGACGAGCAGCAGGAAAGCCACGGGGATCGACTTGCGAATGCTCATGGCGTCACGCTCCCGAATGCACCGACTTCGTCGTTGCGGGTCTCCGGTTCGCCGCCGGAGTCCGGTCGCCACGCGAAGTACTTCACCTTGTCCTTGTCATCGAAGAACACGATGAGCTCGTCGCTCTTCACGTCGGCGGCCATCCACGTCAGCAGGATCGCGGACGCAACCTTCACGTCGCCGTGCGTGTAGCGGTAGGAGAAGACGTCGTTGAAGATCGCCGCCGACGCGTCGACCGCGGACTTCTGCGAGACGTCGGAGAAGAGCACGTCGAGGAGCTCGGGACGACGGAACTCCTGCGGCGGTCCGAAGAGCGTGAGGACCTGCGACTTCGTCATCCCGATGCGGACCTGCTCGACCTTCGCCGGATCGAGCTTGGTGCCCTGCTCGATCGTCCCGAACGCGCAACCACCGCACGAGACGCACCCGGCGATGAGAATCGACCGCGCCGCCGTTCCGCTGATTCCGAACATGCCGCACGCTCCTTCCTGGAGCCGCCCGACGAGACGTCGTGCCTCTGTTCGGCCCTCGGCGACCGGAACTTGAGGGGATCCGCGAGGTTTTTCGGAGGAAGCGGGCCGGATACCCTCTGCGATCCAGGCTTTCGGGGCCGCGGAGGACGCGAGTGGTGCACGGATTCGAGATCGACGGTCGCTCGCTCACGCTGGATGACGCGGGCCGCGTCCTGGCCGGCGAACCGGTGCGCGCGAAGTTGACGGCAAAGGCGCAGGCAGCGGTGACGCGCGCGCGCGAGCTGGTGATCGCGGCGGTCGAATCGGGCGACGCGCTGTACGGCATCAACACCGGGTTCGGGAAGTTGTCGCGCGTGCGCATCGCGCGGGGCGATCTCGCGAAGCTGCAGGAGAACCTCCTGCTCTCGCACGCGTGCGGCGTCGGGCCGCCGCTCGCGCCGGAGATCGCGCGGCTCGCGCTCCTGCTGCGCGTGAACGCCCTGGCGCGCGGACATTCGGGAGTGCGCGTCGAGCTGCTGCGACTCCTGCTCGACGTCTTCGATTCCGGCGCGGCGCCGATCGTGCCCGAGCAGGGCTCCGTCGGCGCTTCGGGCGACCTCGCGCCGCTCGCGCACCTCGCGCTGATCGTCATCGGCCGCGGCGAGGCGACGCTCGGTGGGAAGCGGATGAGCGGCGCACGGCTCCTCGCGAAGCTGCAGCGGCGGCCGCTCGCGCTCGAACCGAAGGAAGGGTTGGCGCTCATCAACGGCACTCAGGTGTCGACGGCGATCGCGGTCGCCGGCGTCCTGCGCGCACGACGGCTCGCGAAGACCGCGGACGTCGTTGCGTCGCTCACGATCGAGGCGCTGCGCGGCAGCGCTTGGGCGTTCGACGCGCGCATCCACGATCTCCGCGGCCACGCCGGTCAACGCGCGGTCGCGAAGAACGTGCTGCGCCTTTTGCGCGGGAGCGACGTGATCCCGTCGCACGCGGACTGCGGCAAGGTGCAGGACCCCTACTCGCTGCGCTGCGCGCCGCAGGTGCACGGCGCGGCGCGCGACGCGATCGATCACGCCGCCGCGACGCTCGAGCGCGAGATGAACGCGGTGACCGACAACCCGCTCTTGTTCCCGAGCGACGGCGAGGTGCTGAACGGCGGCAACTTCCACGCGGAGCCGGTGGCTCTCGTCGCGGACTACGCGTCGATCGCGGTCGCCGAGTTGGCGAGCATCGCCGAGCGCCGCGTCGAGAACCTGGTGAACCCGGATCTCTCCGGTCTGCCCGCATTCCTCGCGAAGGACCCCGGATTGAACTCGGGGTACATGATCGCGCAGGTCGCCGCCGCCGCACTCGTCTCGGAGAACAAGACGCTCGCGCATCCCGCGTCGGTCGATTCGATCCCGACGTCGGCCGGCAAGGAAGACCACGTGTCGATGGCGACGTGGGCCGCACGCAAGCTCGTGAGCATCGTCACGAACGCGGAGCACGTCCTCGCGATCGAGCTGTTGTGCGCCGCGCAGGCGCAAGACCTCCACGAGCGCTGGCTCGATCCCGGGAAGGGCGCGCACGCCGCGTATCGAACGCTGCGCGCGCGCGTGAAGACCATGACCAAGGACCGCATCGTCGCGCCGGACATCGCCGTCGCGCGCGAATTGATCGCTTCGGGCGCGGTGCTCGCTGCCGCCGAGTCCGCCGTCGGCCCATTGAATTGACCGGAGAACTCGACATGTCGATCCGCCTGATCCCCGCCTGCACTGCCGTCCTCACCGCAGCCGCCGTCGTCGCGAGTCCCGCCGTCGCCGCCGACACGCGCATGACTCCCGAGCTGATCTGGAAGCTCGGCCGCGTGGGGAATCCGCAGGTGTCGCCCGACGGCAAGTCGCTCCTCTTCGAGGTGACCCGCTACGACCTCGAGAAGAACTCCGGCAACACCGACGTGTGGCTGATGTCGCTCGCGGACGGGAAGACGCGCCAGCTCACGATGAGCGACAAGTCGGATTCGAACGCGCGCTGGTCGCCCGACGGGAAGTCGATCGGGTTCGTGTCCGGACGCGGCGGCACCGATCAGGTGTGGGTGATCGATCCGCTCGGCGGCGAGGCGCACGCGATCACCGACGTGAAAGAGGGCGTTGCGAACTTTGCGTTCGCTCCCGACGGCAAGCACGTGTCGTTCACGTCGGAGGTCCGCATCGACAAGACGCTGAAGGACCTCTACCCGGATCTCCCGAAAGCGAACGCGCGCATCATCGATGACCTGATGTACCGGCACTGGGATCATTGGTGCGACGGCACCTACTCGCACCTCTTCGTGCAGAAGATCGCGAACGGCGCCGCGGACGGCGCGCCGGTCGACCTGATGGCGGGGCAGCGCGTCGACACGCCGCTCACGCCCGACGGCGACGACAAGCACATCGCGTGGGCGCCCGACGGAAAGGAGATCTGCTATTGCGCGAAGATCGTCGACCATCCCGAGCGCAGCACCGACAGCGACCTCTACGTGGTGTCGGTCGACGGCGGCGCGGCGACGAACCTGACGGAAGGGATGGACGGATACGAGCGCGATCCGAGCTACTCGCCCGACGGTCGATACATCGCGTTCCACTCGATGCAGCGCGCTGGCTTCGAAGCGGACAAGAACCGCCTGATGGTGTTCGACCGGACCGATCGCTCGATCAAGGAGCTCACCGCGAAGTTCGACCAGTGGTCGGAATCGTTCGTTTGGGCGCCGGATTCGAAGAGCATCGTGACGAGCGTGCCGTTCGCCGGGACGATGCAGCTGTTCCGAGTGACGCTCGACGGCGGCGTCACGCCGATCACCGAAGGGCGGCACAACGTCGATTCGCCGACGTTCACGCCGGACGGCGCGTCGATCTTCGCGCTCGAGTGCAGGATGGAGCGGCCGCCGGAGGTCGTGAAGCTCGCCGCGAACGGCGGTGCGATCGAGACGGTCACGCACGTGAACGATGCGATCTACGCCGGCCTCGAGTTGCCGAACGTCACGCAGCGCGTCGTCAAGGCGAAGGACGGCGCGAATCTGTTCTGCTGGGTCATCACGCCGCCGGGGTTCGACCCCGGGAAGAAGTATCCGATGCTGACCTACTGCCAGGGCGGACCCCAGTCCCCGATCACGCAGGCGTTCTCGAACCGGTGGAACTTCCACCTGATGGCGGCGAACGGTTACGTCGTCGTCGTGCCGTGCCGCCGCGGGATGCCCGGGTTCGGCCAGGAGTGGAACGATGCGATCTCGCGCCACTGGGGCGGGCTCGCGATGCAGGACTACCTCTCGGCGACCGACGACATGTTCAAGGAGCCGTGGGTCGATCGCGCGCACACCGCGGCGGTCGGCGCGAGCTTCGGCGGGTACTCCGTCTACTGGCTGATGGGACACGACCAGGAGAACCGCTTCTGCGCGATGGTCGCGCACGCGGGCATCTTCAACGCCGAGAGCTGGTACGGGATGACCGAGGAACTCTGGTTCGCCGACTGGGACACCGGTGGGCCCTACTGGTCGAGCCCCGAGTTGCAGAAGGAGTACGACGGCTTCTCACCGCACCGCTTCGCGCAGAACTGGGACACGCCGCTGCTCGTCATTCACGGCGAGAAGGACTTCCGCGTTCCGGTCGCCGAAGGGATTCAGGCGTTCACGGTGGCGAAGACGAAGGGGATCCCGGCGCGCTTTCTCTACTTCCCCGAAGCGGGACACTGGGTGTCGAAGCCGCAGGACTCGGTGCTGTGGCAGCGCGTCTTCTTCGATTGGCTCGATCGCTGGTGCAAGCCCGCGGAACACTGAACCGCGGAGATCCCTCGCGAGGTCACATGCAAGTAAAACGCCGGCGCAGGCGGCCGCTGCCATCGCCTGCACCGGCGGGGCCCGAACACCGAGCCCTCTTGTTTGTGTGGTGACGAGCGCGCCTAGTTACGCAGGCCCGGCAACGTTGTGCCCCCCGCGCGAGTTTCGAAAGCAGTTTTTTTCGTGCGTGCGTTCGGCGTCAGCAGTCGAGCCCGACGCGGGACCGATTCACGTCGTCTCTTGCGTCGCGTCGATCAGGTTCTTCGCGTCGACGATGCCGGTGAACAGCTCGTGGCTGAGGTAACGCTCGCCGAGATCGGGGAGCACGGCGACGACGCGCTTGCCGGCTCCGAGTTTCTTCGCGACGTCGAGTGCGGCGGCGCACACCGCGCCCGCGGAGATGCCCACGAAGAGCCCTTCTTCGCGGCACAGTCGTCGCGCGACTTCGATCGCGCGTTCGTATTCGATCACCGCGATCTCGTCGACGACGGAGCGATCGAAGTTGCCCGGCACGAATCCCGCCGAGATGCCCTGGATGCGGTTCGGTCGCACCGGAGCTTGCCCCGAGAGAACCGGTGCATCAGCGGACTCGACCGCGATCACGCGAATCCCGCGCACGCGCTCCTTCAGCACGGCGCTCGTCCCGGAAACCGTGCCGCCCGTCCCGACGCCGGCGACGAACGAATCGAGCTTCCCGTCGGTCGCGTCGAGGATCTCGATCGCGGTCGTGCGCTTGTGCACTTCGACGTTGGCCGGATTGTCGAACTGAGACGGCATCCACGCGCCCGGGGTCTCGGCGAGGAGTCGCTCGGCTTTCGCGATCGCGCCCTTCATCCCTTTTGCACGCGGCGTCAACACGACCTTCGCCCCGAACGCGAGCAGGACGCGCCGCCGTTCCTCGGTGACCGACTCCGGCATCACCAGAACTACGGAGTAGCCCTTCACCGCGCACGCCATTGCGAGCGCGATCCCGGT
>CAZBOK010000181.1:0-9205 GCA_964493525.1 uncultured Phycisphaeraceae bacterium
CCTGCCGGTCGTGTTCGCGATGGACCGCGGCGGCGTGGTGGGGCAGGACGGGCCGTCGCACAACGGCTGCTACGACATCGCCTACCTGCGCACTTTCCCGAACATCGTGATGTGCTCGCCGCGCGACGCGACCGAGCTGAAGGCGATGCTCGACCTCGGCATCGCGCAGGACCATCCGTTCGCGCTGCGCTACCCGCGCGGCAACACGGCGGTGCCCGAGCTGCCGCCGACGGCGCTCACGGTCGGCAAGGGCGAGATCCTGAAGGACGGCGCCGACGTCACTCTGGTCGCCTACGGCCCGCTCGCCTACGACGCGCTCGCGGCGGCCAAGATCCTCGAGGAGCGCCACGGCGTCTCGACGGCCGTCGTCAACGCGCGCTTCGTGAAGCCGCTCGACGTCGACCTCCTGCTCGGCCTCGCGCGCCGCACGCGCCTGGTCGTCACGATCGAGGAGCACCAGATCGCCGGCGGCTTCGGCGCCGCGGTGCTCGAGGCGTTCGCGACGCGCGGCGAATGCGCGGGCAAGGTCGCCATGATCGGGATCCCCGACCGCCTCATCGAGCACGCGACGCGCGAGGAGTGCCTCGCCGATGCCGGCATCACGACCGACGACGTCGTCCGCACGGTCCTCGATCGCTTGAAGCGGCTCGCCTGAGCCGCCGACCTGGCGTGAAGCCGCGGCGCATCCTCCTGGTCGGCGACCGCAAGAACCCGCGCGTCCGCCGCGCGATGGACGATCTCGCGCCGTGGATCGCGAAGCGCGTGCGCTCGGTCGCGATCGCCCCGGAGCGGCCGAGCGCGCTCGACGCGAACGACGTCGACCTCGCGCTGATTTTCGGCGGCGATGGCGCGATCCTCGACGCCGCGAGCCGCCTGAACGGCCGGCAGGTGCCGTGCATCGGCATCCACCTCGGACGCTTCGGCTTCCTCGCCGAGCTCGAACCCGCGAACTGCCGGGATCACCTGGAACGGATCTTCGCGGGCGAGGGCGCGGTCCACGAACGCCTGGTGCTCGACGCGTCGGTCGTCCGCGACGGCAAGGTCCGCTTCGAGGGGCGCGCGCTGAACGACGCGGTGGTCGCGGCGAAGACGCACGCGCGGATGGTGACGCTCGACCTCCGCGTCGACGGCAAGACGGTCGGCACCTACCGCGGCGACGGTCTGATCGTGTCGACACCGATCGGCTCGACCGCGCATTCGCTGGCCGCGGGCGGTCCGATCATCGAGCCCGACGCGCGCTCCATCCTGGTGACTCCGCTCGCGTCGCACGCGCTGTCGATCCGCCCGCTCGTGCTGAACGGCGATCGATCGCTCTCGATCCGCCCGTGCGTCGATCGCGGGCGATCGGCGGTGCTCACGCTCGACGGACAGCGTGCGGTGCCGGTGAAGGTCGGCGACGAGGTGCGCGTCGTGCGCTCGCCGCGCTCGTTCCGCTTGATGACCGTCGTCGACCGATCGTTCTTCGACACGCTGCGCCAGAAGCTCCACTGGAGCGGCGCGGCCTCGCTCGACGCCGACGCCGCGAACGCGCGCTCCCGAGCCTGACGTGGGCAGCGCGCGGCGACTCACCGCCGATCTGCCGGGAACCGGCGGACGCGCCAAGGAGACGGCGGAAGACTTCCGCGTCGAGGAGATCCCGCTCTACCCGGCGAGCGGCGCCGGCGAGCACCTGTTCCTCACGATCGAGAAGCGCGGCGTCACGACGCTCGACCTCGTGCAGCGCCTCGCACGTGCGCTCGGCGTGCGCAGGAACGACATCGGGTACGCGGGGATGAAGGACGCGCGAGCGGTGACGGTGCAGACGATCTCGGTGCCGCGCGTGGCGGAGCCCGGCGTCGCTTGCCTCGCGATCGAGAACGTCCGCGTCCTCGCCGCGACCGCGCACAAGAACAAGCTGAAGCTCGGTCACCTGTCCGGCAATCGCTTCCAGATCCGCCTGCGCGGTGTCGTGCCCGATGCGGCCGATCGCGCGCGCGCGATCCTCGACGTCCTGACCCGGCGCGGCGTGCCGAATCGATTCGGACCGCAACGATTCGGGGCGCGCGGCGCGAGCGCGACGCTCGGTCGCGCGGTGCTCGCGCGCGACGGCAAGACCTTGTTCCGCGCCATCGTCGCGACCTCTTCGGAGCCCGACGCCGCGCTCGCCGCGTTCGACGCCGGCGATCTCGCGGCCGCGCGCGAGCGGCTGCATCCGCGTGATCGCGATGCCCGCGCGTCGCTCGAATTCGTCCAGCGCTTCGGCGGCGATTGCGACGCCGCGCTCGCGCGCTACGACCGCAAGCTGCTCGACCTCTACGTGTCCGCGCTGCAGGCCGAGATCTTCAACCGCGTGCTCGACGCGCGCCTGCACGCGATCGACGCCGTCGAGCCCGGCGACCTCGCGTGGCTGCATCGGAACGGCGCCGTGTTCGCGGTTGCGGACGCGGAGGCGGCCGCGCGCGAATCGCCGCGCGTGGCGAGCCTCGAGATCAGTCCGAGCGGCCCGCTGTTCGGCTCGCGAATGACCGCGCCGAGCGGCCGTCCGGCAGAGTTGGAGGCCGCCGCGCTCGCGGCGCACGCGTTGTCGCGGTCGGATTTCGATCGCGCGCCGCTCCCGGGCGCCCGCCGTCCGCTGCGGATCCCGCTCGGCGACGCACGCGCGGAGCGCGACGGCGCCGCGGAGCAGGATCTCATCGTCTCGTTCGCGCTCCCGGCCGGCGGCTACGCGACCGTCGTCCTCGACGAACTCACCAAGGCAGAGGACCCCGCTCACACTTGAGTCGAGGCGCCGTACTCGCCGAAACCGTTCTGTTACCCTGCTCGCCCCGCCTCGGAGTTCGCCCATGTTGTCGACGCTGCCCGCCGCCCTTGCCGCGTTCCTCGCGATCGCGACCCCTTGCCAGGATCCGACGTCGCCACCGGCGGGCGACACACCCGCGTCCGCGCCCTCAGGCCCGGGTGGAGCCGGTGGAGCGGGCGGTCGGGGTCCGATGGGACGCGGTCCCCGCGCCGGCAAAGGCGGTCAGAGTCAGCGCCCCGGCGCCGGCGAGCACGGTCCGCAGAACCCGGGGCAGAAGCCCGGCACGGGCCCCAAGGGTCCGCGCCTCGACCCGCTTTCGAGCCAGTACATCGAGACCGAGACGATGGACCCGAGTGCGGACCGCGTCGTCGTGAAGCTGAAGAGCGGTGAGTCGTTCGCAGGTCGCCTCGTCGAGAAGACCGACGCGAAGGTGCGGCTCGCCATCGTCTCCCCCGATGCGAAGGACACGAAGGACTCGAAGGAGATCAAGGAGTTCGCCGCCGCGGACGTCGAATCGACGACGAAGGTGGAACCGCACGTGATCCTCGAGCCGATGCTCGCCCAGCTCGGCGCGCCGGCGCTCGACAAGCTCGAGGGCCTCACGTTCTCGCGCTTCTCGCGCTTCTGGAGCAACGGCCGGATCCTCACCAAGGAAGAGCCGAAGACGCGCACGTTCCTGAACGCGCGGCTCGCGGGGCGCGTCGACACGATCAGCCGCAGCGCGGTGCATCCGGCGCGCGGCAAGCCGGAAGAGTTCGCCGTCATCGAGAACGGCACCGACCGCTTCTTCCTGCGCAATCGCGTGAAGGTGCTCTCGTCGCCGGAGATCGAGAAGCAGGCGTCCGCGGAGTACCGGATCGAGCTCGTGCTCTTCCTCGCTCCGTGGATCGCGCAGAAGTACGGCACCAATCCGGAGTATCTCGGGGCCGCGACCCTCGAGACGTTCGAGCCGAAGAAGTACGAGATGCCGCCGCCGGGATACAAGTGGCCGTCGCACCAGAAGGGCACCACGACCATCGACGGCAGCAACGCCGACCCGACGAAAGCAGACACCGGCGACGATGCGGAAGTCGAGCGGCCCTCGTTCGGTTGGGCCGACTACCAGCCCGTGCAGCGCGAGTACGACGCGGTCCGCTTCCACATGTCGGACGAGTGGGCGAACGCGTGCGGCGACTCCTTGACTCTCATGCTCGACCGCAATGACGGCCATGTCCTCGGCTTCAAGTTCGAGCCGTCCGATCGCGTCCGGCCCGAACACGTCGGCAAGGGCGTCGAGACCTACTGGTACATCGAGACGCAGAAGGTCGGCAAGGCGACGTTCCCGAAGCTGGTCGACGTCAGCCTCGAGGGCTCGGCGCTCCGTCGGGAGCGGATGGAATTCGCGGCGACCGGGATCGCGCTCGAGCCGGGCCTCCAGGAAGCCGATCTCGCGCGTCCCTGAGCCGGCGATCGCGCCCACCGGCGAAGATCGCTCGCCGCCGCTTCGATTCTTCGCTCCGCAAGGGTTCGGGCGGGTCGGTTGACCCGTTCGTTACCCTCCCGTACACTCCGACCTAGAGCGGTTCCGGCGAGAAGAAGACGGGATGTCCGGCGGCGATTTTCGACGTCGGACGAGGCTCGTGGATCGAGTCATCGATCGGCCATCGATGACGACGGATCGGAGGTCCTGCGTGTCGCGTGTCCCGTTCCCCCCGGCGGTGTTCGCGTCGTTCTTCCTCATCGCTTCGGTCGCGTCCGCGCAGACGCCCAAGCTGACGGTCAACGGAGTCACCTCCGTCAACAACAGCGCGACGCCGCACCTGCGCGCGCTCGGCTCCCTGAACATCCAGATCACCGGCACGCCCAACGCGCCGTTCGCGCTGCTCCTCTCCGAGGAGGCGTACGACGGCGTCCCCGGCGGCGAACCGAACCAGACGACCGGGTTCTTCCTGAAGCGCTGGCAGCCGAACGGGTCGATCAACTCGCCGATCCTCCCGGTCTTCGACGGCATCGGCACCGGGCTCATCGCCTCGAAGCTCCCGCAGTCGCCGGCGAACCCGTCGTGGAGCGCCGCGGACTTCCTCTCCGACACCGCATCCGGCTTCTTCAACCTCGGCCCGACCGGCACCTTCTCCGTGACCGGAGTCGTCCCGACGGCGGCGTACCTGTTCAACACGCTGAACCCGAACAACCCGACGCTGATCTCGCTCGAGTCCGCGGTGATCCCGTCGAACGTGTTCCTGTTCCTGCAGGTTGTCGAACTCGACCCGCAGACGCAGGCGCTCCACGTCGGCAACGGGATGAAGGTGTTCTTCGACAAGATCACGTTCCCCGGCACCGTCGCCTACTCCGAGGGACAGGACGCGACCCAGACGTCGCTCACGCTCGGCTCGAAGCAGTCGCCCGGCGTGATCGTCGACACCGATCTGAACGCCGCGCCGCTCGGCACATTCACCGCGGCGCCGGACTTCTCCGCGTTCGGCAACAACGTCGACTTCTGGATGATCACGCTCGCGGGAGTGCAGCCGCTGATCCCGACCAGCTGGATCGTGAACGGTCCTGGAGGCACCGGCGCAGCGCCGACCGAGCCCGACACGAACTACGCGGCGGTCTGGAACTACGCATCGTCGCTCGAATTCTTGAACGCCGGCTCGCTGGCGCGCAACAACGAGAACCGCGAGTTCCCCTGGCTGCGTCTGCCGGGCGGCCGATACCTCTTCCATTGGCGCAACGGTTCGGTCGGAAACCCGACCTACGGCTTCGGGATCTATTTCGAGGCGACCGGCCAATTCCGCAATCTCGTGCCGCCGGCGTTCGGGTCGTTCACCGAGACCGCGATCCTCTCGCCGTGGGAAGTCGAAGTCGGCGTCACGCCGGACGGCAGCCGCGCGATGGTCGTCCTCGACCAGAACTCCGTGTCGACCGCCAACGACCGCATCTTCCTGCTGAACCTCGACCCGGGCGGCAACTTCTCGAACGGCTTCCCGATCATCGAGCGCACGCCGTCGCCGACCACCGAAGCGCGTCGCGTGTGGGAGGAGTCGATCACGTTCGCGAAGGACGGCGCGGGCGGCTGGGTGGGTTACATCCTTACGTCCAACGTCAGCGGTGCGGGCGTCGCGACCTACCCGAACCGCATCTACCGCGTGAACATGGACGGGAACTCCACTCCGTCGCAGGCCGCGCCGACGACCGGCGACTCGCAAAACGTCACGAACTTCGACCGGCAGCCGATGCTCTCGCCCGACCAGCTCAAGATCTGCGTGGTCGGCCGCAGCGGCGCCGCGACCAACGAATCGCTCTTCGTGATCCGCAACATCACGACCTCCACGCAGCAGGTCCAGAACATCTCGAAGGGCGCGAGCAAGCAACTCGCGGAATGGACCGACGTGACGGACGGCCAGACCGGCGTCGGCGCGTTCTCGCCGGACTCGACGCTGTTCGCGTTCGCGCGTGCGACGCCTTCTCAGTTCATCCCGAACGTCGCGGTGACCGACGCTTCCGGGCCGGCGTCCGTCGACCTGATCGCGGAGATCACGAACGGCGGCCAGTTCGCCATCACCGGCGACTTCCCCTCGGGTCGCGATTACCAGTTCACGCCGGACAACAAGTTCGTGCTGTTCTCGCAAGGCTCGCTCGGAACCGGCCCGTCGGCCGACCGAATGGACCTGTTCGCCGTCGAGATCGCGACGAAGCACTCGGTCAACCTGACCCGCACGATGTTGACCGCGACCTATGACGGGCCGTGGGATCCGATCATCACGACGCAGCCGCCGATCGATCAGCGGCCCACGATCGACGCGGGCGGCCAGTTCGTCTCGAACGACGGCGACACGTTGTTCTACTTCCGTGACGCGCGCGCCACGCCGAACGTCGCGTTCGACCGCTACGACCTGATCGCGATCGACATCGGGACGCCGAGCCAGGGCGCGCACCAGTTCCTGGTGACGAACGTCTTCGGGACCGAGTTCGCGCCGTTGCCGAACCTCTCCCCGCCGGCGACGGGCGCGCCGTTCCTCTACGGCAGCGGCACCTTCCTGCTCGAGAACCAGGCGGACTACTACCAGCCGCGACGGATCGGCGGCACCGGGCCGCTCAAGGACTACTACTACATGATCGGTCGCCTCGCGGGCCTGCCGGGCGGCGATCCGCGCCTCGACACCGACCAGTTGTTCCTCTTCGACGGAGCGAACCCCGGCCCGGCGCTGCAGCTCACGAACTACGGCACGAACTCGAGCCCGCTCGCCTGTGCGTTCAGCTCCCGCATCCGCAACATCATCCCGAGCCAGACGCAGAACCGCGTCGCGTTCATCCTCGACAACGGCGGCACTCCGACCGCGGGCGCGGGGTTGAATCAGGAACTCGTCGTGCTCGACCTCGACAATTTCGGCACGCAGATTCGCGTCCCGAGCACGGCCGGCGTGTTCACCCAGTGCATTGCCGCGGGTTCCACGCACTGGCTGCCGACGAGCCCCGAGGGACTCGTCTATGCGGCGGGCACGGTCCAGCGCGGCGCGAACGCGATCGTCGACGGGACCTCGGACTCGAACCCGGATCCGTTCAATCCGATCGACACGACCGCCTACTTCTATCGCTTCGCGACCGGGATCAGTCCGGAGACGAACACGGCGATCGCGGCGGCACCGACGGGCAATCCGGTGAACCGCCGCCTCGCGCACGTGTTCACCGTGAAGACTCCCTGACCGCGCGGCCCGCGCCGCGCCGAGCGGCTCCCGGATTCAAGCGCCGATGAACCGCGCGTAGAGCGCGCGCGCCGCCGTCGGATCGTCGAGGCCGCGCACGATCGCGCGTCCGTCCCGGAACAACACGACGTCGTGGCCGTCCGCGCGGAAGCGCAGCAGATACCCGTTGTCGACCGCTCCCGCCGCGCGCACGAGGCGCTCGCGCACGAGGTCGTAGTCGAACGCACGGTCTCGCGCCGGGGCGACCTGCACGGCGTCGCGCCCGCACAGCGTGGCGACCGCGCTCGCCGCGGTGCGTTCGAGGAACGGGAAGCGGCGCGCGCCGCAGCACGGGCAGTCGTCGCGCGGCGTCGAGATCGACACGGACCGCAGCTCGTTCTCCCACAGCTCGCATTGGAGGAGTCCGCGCCGGACGGCGTCGTCGCGTCCGGCGAGGATCTTCAACGCTTCGAGCGCGGCGAGCGACCCGACGAGCGACGTGGTCGGCCCGAGGACGCCGGCGGTGTCGCAGGTGTCGGTGCTGCCGCGCGGCGGTGGCTCCTCGAACACGCAGCGCAGGCACGGGCCGACCTGTGGCAGCACCGGCATCAGCAATCCGGTGGTGCCGACCGCGGCGGCGTAGACCCACGGAATGCCGCGCGCGACGGCGAAGTCGTTCAGCAGGTAGCGCACGTCGAAATTGTCGCTGCCGTCGACGATGACGTTCGCGCCGTCGAGCAGGCGCTCGACGTTCGCCGCGGTCAGATCCTCCGCGTGCGCGTCGATGCGGATGTCTCCGTTCGCGGCCGCGAGGTGCCGCCGCGCGGCATCCGCCTTCGGCAGCATCTGTGCGGCATCGGACTCGTCGAACAGGATCTGCCGCTGCAGGTTGGTGCGCTCGACGAAATCGCGGTCGATCAGGATCAACCGGCCGACGCCGGCGCGCGCGAGGAGCGCGGCTTCCTGACAGCCGAGCGCGCCGATCCCGACGACGGCCGCGGTCGCCGCACCGATGCGCGCCTGGCGCTCCGCGCCGATCTCGCGGAACATCGCCTGTCGGACGTAGCGGTCGTCGCGCGAAGCGTTCATCGCGCCGAATGTAGCGTCTCGGTGCAAAGGCCGACCCGCCGGCTGAACCGGGGGTCTTGGGAACTGTGAGGATGGTTGAGGAGAGACCGGGGGTCGGCGAGTTGGCGAGGCGGCCGGGGAAACCCTGTTCAGGGAACTGGGAGGAGAGAGTGGGTTTTACGCCTTCGGCGTGGCAACCCCGGCACGGCTCTCCAGAACCCGAGGTGACCGCGAGGTCCACCGTGCGAGTTCGCCGACCTGTACGCGCTCGAGAGCATTGGGTAACGCGCCGCACTCCCAACTTTTTTCGCGCGGCGATCGCACGCGCGGCGCGCCGGATCGGCGTCCTTCGTCGCCGCGCCGCGCGCTGGTAAAGTCCGTCGTTTTCGGTTCCGTCCGAGGATCGATCCCGATGAAGAACACCTTCGGCACTCGCGCGACGCTCGCGACGGCGCGCGGCCCGGTCGAGATCGCGAAGGTGCCCGCGCTCGAGAGCCGCGGGCTGTCGGTCGCGCGCCTTCCGTTCTCGATCAAGATCCTGCTCGAGAACCTGCTGCGCCGCGAGGACGGCGAGATCGTGACCGCGGCCGACATCACCGCCGTCGCGAACTGGGATCCCGCGCGCGAGCCCGACCAAGAGATCCAGTTCATGCCGTCGCGCGTCCTCCTGCAGGAGGACGCGCGACGGCATGAACTG
>CAZBOK010000182.1:0-9131 GCA_964493525.1 uncultured Phycisphaeraceae bacterium
AGCGTGCCCGTGCCGGTCTTGTCGCCGACGGTCCAGTCGGCCGGGATCCCCGCGCGCAGGCGATCGAGCCCGGTGCTGCACTCGATCATCCAGCCGCGCAGCCGCTCGCGCGATGCATCGGACAGGACCGATCCGAACAGCGCGCGCGTCATCGTGCGGAGCATCGCGTTCGGCGTGGTCGTGTCGCGCGGGTCGCCCGGCACGTTCTCGTTCAGTTGCGGCTCCCGGCGGTCGAGCCGCGTGACGTCGTCGCCGATCGCGCGCACCCGCGCGGTGAACCCGGCCGGGCCGTCGAGCGTCGCCAGCAGGAGGTTCGCCGCGGCGTTGTCGCTGTGGATCACCGCCGCGCGGCACAGCTCGCCCACCGTCAACGCGCCGCGTGCGAGCGCCGCCTCGGTGTCCGGCGAGTTGTGGAGGATGTCGGCCGCGGAGTAACGGATCGCGCGCGAGAGATCGTCCGCGCCGCGATCGGTGCGTTCGAGCACGAGCGCGGCGAGCAGCCACTTGAACGCCGAGCACATCACGAAGCGCTCGTCGCCGCGATGCGAGAGCGACCGCCCGGACGCGAGGTCGACCGCCGCGACGCCGATCCGCCCGCGGGATCTCGCCTCGATGCGCGCGAGCTCGGGGCGATCGCCCGCCGTGCGGACCGCGCACGCGGCCAGCGCGAGCGGCGCAGCGGAAACGGTGCCGAGGAACGCGCGCCGGCTCAGTGTCCGGCGCGAGGAAGTGTGCGGGTTCACGAAAGGCTCCGTCGAGTCCTGCGGGTTCGATCGGCGCGCGGCAGTGTGAGAAGACGCGGCCGTCGGTTCCACGGGATTCGCGGGGCGTCGACGCGGCGACACGTGATTCCAACGAGAAGTCTCGACCGCGAGCTCACCCCGGCGAGTCGACTCGTGACTCCGCGGACAAGCGACGGGTCATCGATTCCGCGCAAGGTCGACTCGGACGCTGTCTCCGCGGCGGACGGGACCGAGGAACACGGCGCCATCTTCCAACGGGATCCAATCACCCGGCGGATCCACGGTCCGCCACGAGAATCGAATCTCCGCGCCGATCACGATGGAGTCGAATCCGATCGATCCGTCGGGCTCCAGCGGGAGATCGGAGCGATAGTGAAACCCGACCCTGGGGCCGACTCTCGTCTCGATCCGAACGCGCAGTCGCTCCGCGGGCGACGGGAGCCCGGCGACGTGGACCTCGACGCGACCCCAGTCGGGAGTGCGCAGGACGAACTCCGGCGACGCGCCGCGGATCGGGGCGCGATCGATCGGGATCTGCGTCTGGTCAGTGGGGGCGGCGATCTCGATCACGGCTTTATGTGCGTAGGACGTGCGACTGGTGCCCCACGCTTCGATCCACCCATCGACATCCGGAAGAGTCAGCACTCCCTCGGTGTCCGTCGGAGCACCTTTCGTGTCGCCGCCCCAGTCATTCCCCCAGAACATCATGCGCGTCGGCGCACTCGCGACACCGTGCCCCGCGCAGTCGACGACGCGAATCCTCAAGTCACGACGCCCGTGGAGCTCGAAGTCGAGGCGCTCCGCGGCCGGGCCGGGACGAATTCATGATGAACCCGAACCGCGCATCTGCGTGCGCGACGAGCAGATCCGACACCCGATCGGACCTCGTCCTGTCGAACGGTGCGAGGTCCACGCCGCCCGACGGAGAGCGTGCGAGCGGCGTCCCGTTCTCGCGAGCCCATTCCAGCGGTGGGCGCGCGCCTCACGGCGGCGGCGCGCTGATCGTGATCGAACTCGATGCGAGCGGCACGGAGAGGATCTCGAATGACTCGATGACGTGTCCCGTGTCGCCATCGACGGCGGCGACGGGGATCTCCGCTGCCAAAGCGAAGGCGGGCATCATCGCGGACAGTGCCTCGATCATCGCCTCACTCCGATAAGTCCAACTCGATCGTCACCGGATCGCCGGCGCGCGTGGGGCCGGCGAACGTCGGGTCGCCGGGCGGGGATCGCCAATCCTCGACGCCTTGATCTGCCCATCGGAACCGGAGCCGTGCTCCGGTCTCCGCGAAGAACGATGCCAGGTGGTCGGACGTGATCGGGAGCGGACGCGCGTCGATCGTCCGGCCGGTCCGCTTGTCGATCGCCTCGACGCGCAGATCGATCATCGCGCGCTCGACCGCGGCGCCGCGCAGACGCACCGTCACGAGCGCGCAGTCGGGGATCATCATCGTCGCGTCGGGTACGGCAAGTTCGAACGACTTCGGATCGAGGCGGATCTCGGCCGGCGAGTGAGTTCCGGAGTGCAAGACGTCCGGCGCGACCGTTGTCGTGAGGTGATCCGGGTCAACATCGCCGCCCCAGATCGACATCCACCAATCGACATCCCGGAGCACCCAGCTCCCGTCCGCGGCGCTCGGGTGCGATTCGAGTGACGCGGCGCGCTCGCGATCGGCGACGATCACGCACAACGGCACACCAGCGATCGGCGCGCCTGCCGCATCGATGACGGCGACATGCAGGTCGCGTCGCGGGCGCAATACAGCGAAGACGCCGCCGCTCGTCGAGCCCGGCCGGCGGAGCACGGTCGCGAAACGCTCGCCGTCATGAACGAAGAGGAGGTCCACGCCCGCCCATCGCCACGAATCGCTCGGCAACGGCGGTAACGCGATCCCGTCGAGGCCACGTTCGATCGGACGACCCGCATCGCGCGCCCAGTCGATCGGAGAGCGGTCGCGCCACGGCGGCGACGCATTCCGCTCGATGAATCGATCGCCGAACGGAACGTCGATGACCTCGAAGTTCTCGATCGGAGCGAGGTTCTCCGCGTCGACGACGGCGATCGGAGTGTCCGCACGATCGACGTCGATCGTGACCGATTCGCCGCGCTCGACCGGACCGGTTTCCCGCCCCGTCATCGGCAGATCGATCCATTGGCCGTTCGCGCGTCGCCACGCGAGCGCGATCTCCGCGCCGACCTCGACGAACGGGAACGAGGCGGTGCCGTCCGGAGCGACCGCGACTTCACGGACCTCTCGGAACGGCTCGTGGTCCGACAGTCGCGCGCGGAGCGCGAGCTCGACGTCTGCGAAGCCTCGGCTCCGAGAATCGAACCCACGGAGCCGGATGGACAAGCGCCCGGAGTCGGGGACGCGCAGATCGCGAGTGGGCTGCGATTCACTCAGCTCGGACGTGTCGAGGTCGATTCGCGATTCAGCCGATCCGGTCGAGAAGCCGATGGCGGGCGCGACGCTCGAGTGGGACACCGCCGTGCCGCGCCTCGGCCTTCCCCACATTGCGATCCACCAATCAAGGTCGGCAAGTATCCATCGGCCGTCCCGATCGGTCGGACGGGCGTCGCTCGAAGCTCCCCAGTCGTGTCCTCCGAATTCCAATCGCAACGGAAACCCGATGACGGGGGATCCGGATGCATCGACCACTCGGACAGTGAGCGATCGGCGCTCGAACAGTTCGAACGAGATCGCATTGCCGTCCGCGACGGTATGACGACAGAACCCCGCGCGTTCGCCGCTGTGCGCGACGAGCAGTTCTTGATGCGAACCATCGACCGGGAGCGGCGGCAAATCGATCCGGCCGTTCGCGTCGCGTTCGATGCGCCGTCCGTGCGCGCGCGCCCAAGTGACGGGTGACTCCCCGCCCCAGGGCGGCGCCGCGCCAACCACGTCGATTTCGGAGGTCAGCGGCACCGCGAGGATCTCGGGAGGCTCGATCCCGAAGTACGTGGTCCCATCGTCGTCGTAGTCGAAGTGCTCGGCGCCGTCGACGATCGTCACGCGGGTCTTGTCTCGGCGCAGCTCCACGCGCACTGTCTCGCCGCGCCGCACTGGACCCGGGACGACCGGATCGCCGGCGAACGTGTCACTGCCGGACATGTCGCTCCACGTGAAGTTCAATTCGCGACCGACTTCGACGCAGGGAAAGAGGGCAACTCCGCCGGCGCCGACCGAAGCCCAGCCGGACCATTGCCACTCGTCGGATCCTCCGCCGATCGGGCGAAACGACACGAAGACATCCACTCCGGTGCCGTGCGTCGAGAACCCCTGCAATCGCACTTCGACCCTGCCGAAGTCAGGGAAGTGAACCACGCATTCCGGGTGTTCTCCGCGGAGCGTCGCCCGATCGACGCTCATGCCTCTCGCGGGATTCACGAAGCGTCCGAGCGTCGGGCCGATCGATTGAGTCCGCTCCGCCGAAAGGGCGAGCCGCCAATCGAGGTCCGGAAGCTCGGTCGCGCCGTCTCCGCCGGTCGGAGCCAGCGTGATCTCGCCCCTACCCCGGCCCTCAGGCACGAGGTAGCTCAAACGAGCGCCCGGCACAGGCTCACCGGATGCGTCGATCGCGCGGACCCGCAGCGTGCGCCGCGGGTACACCTCGAACGAGAGGGAAGCCGGGGGCGTCTCCGTTTCGAAGATCACGCAGCCGAAGCGCTCGTCGAGATTCGCGAATGCCATCACCCATTCGGGAGCGTCGGTAGCGGGTTCTGGAAGCACGACGCCGTTGCCGGCGCGCTCGAGCACCCTTCCTCGGCTGCGAGCCCACTCGACTGGCGATCCCAATCCCCACGGCGCGGGCGTTGCCGAGGTGATCTCTCGATCTCGCAGCGGCACCAACCGGATCTCCGCGTCCTCGACCGCGGCGCCGGTGACGCCGTCCACGACCGTCACCGGGACTTCCTGTCCCGTGAGCGCGAACGCGACGATCCACGCGGTCCACGCGATCATTTCGAGCTCCCGGCGACCGATCGGGTGCCGCAAACGCACGCGGCGCGCCGGCGTTCGACGCTCACTCCCACGCTTTCACGAACCAGCGCCGTCCGCCGCAGCGGATCGAGATCCCACGCGCGCGCGACTCGATCGTCAACCCCGGCGCTGCGGCGCTCTCGTTCGACACGAAGCAGGGTCCGGGCGCTCCGTCGATCGTCCCGATGTCGACCCGGCCCTCGGCGAGCGCGACGTGCGCGAACCGGCCGCACTTCGGGCAGTCGAAGCCGATCCAGTTCTGGTTCGGCCACGATGCGTCGGACGCATCGAAGATCATCGCGAGCGGGAAGCGCGCGCGGCAGGCGGGGCAAGCGAGAGTCGGCGTCGTGTCGGGCTTCGCGGTCATGCGGCTCGGGCCAAGACGCGCACACGCTAGCGGGAATCGCCGAGCGTCGCTCGGCCGGCGATCAGCCCGCCTTCCGGAACAGGTCGAGGAACCGATCCTCGTAACGCCGGAACACGCCATGTCGGTCGAGCTCCGCCTTCAGCTCCATCGCCTTCGCGCGGTCGGAGCGGCTCGCGTCGAACAGGTCTTCGATGCGCTGGCGCGCCTCCGGCGCAAGCTCCGGCTCGATCGGCAGCGCGGCCTGCACCTTCGCGGGCGAGTCGGCCGGCGCCGGCGCGCCGTCGGAGAGGTCCGCTTCGGGCTCGGGCTCGAATTCTGTCGCCTCGGCGATGTCGCGACCGCCGCGCTCCGCCTTCTCGGCAGCGCGCTTCAGGTCCTCGAGGTGTCGGTTGAGGCCGCGCTCGATCCGCGCGCCCTCCGCGTCGAGGTGACCGAGATCGATCGTCACGTCCGCAAGGGTCGCGAACGCGCGCAACACGGCGGCCGACGCCTTCGGGTTCGGGACGCTCGCGGCGAAGAACGGGAACTCGCCGAGGAGGCAGAACCCCGGCAACCCGCGCTGGGCGGCGGCGGCGATGAACGCGCCGTTCAGGCCGGAGATCTCGCCGTCGGCGAGCCGCGCCATACCTTCGAGCTTCGCGTCGCTCAGCAGGTCGCTCGAAGTCGCCGCGACGAACACGCGGGAGGGCGCGGACGGGAGGATCGACGCCGCCATCGCCGCGAACGTGAACACGCGTTCGGCGCCGTGGCGCTGCGCCGCGCGGAGCAGCAGGTCGGCGTAGCGCCGCGCGCCGTGGGTCGGCTGTTGATCGCCGAGCAGGATGAGGAGATCGCGCCGATCGCTCGGGTCGTGCCACGCGAACAGCAGGTGGCGCGCCGGCTCGGCGGCCGTCGCGACGCCGTCCTTCACGCTCATCGGCGGCAGGTCGAAGAACTCGCGGACGTCGATCTCCTCGATCACGCGCGCACCGAGCTGATTCACCAGGTGCCGAGCCGCGATCTGCGCGACGCCGCCCATGCCGGGCCAGGCGGCGACGAACCAAGGTTTCCGAAGCGGCGCGTCCATGTTGCCCTCGCCTGCGGTCGAGCCCGCGTCACGGTTGGGATCCGCACGGACAGGGCAATCACCATGCCGAAGGCGAGGCGGAGGCCGCGACGCGCGCGTGCCGCGTCGAGCACGCCAATCGGGCGTTCTGCGGCCGCCGCGATCGTGCGGTCGAGCGAGCCCGAGCGCTGCCGGACCAAGTTGTCGCACGCGCGCGCGTCGCGATGACGCGATCGGATCGCGCTCAACTGAGCGGCGGAAGCTGTCCGGCGCGCACGAACGCGACCTCGTGGAGGAACAACCCGGCGACCGCGCAGGCGAGCACCGGCCACGGCGCGATCGACGCGAGCGGGAACGCCGCGAGCAGCGCGAGGAAGCAAAGCACGAGTCCGGTCGCGAACGCGGGGACCCCGTGCCACTTCACGCGCGAGAGAAAGCCCGCGGCCTGCCGGGCGTTCGCGGTCGGGTGCGCGTGGCGCCGCTCGTGCATCGCGAGCGCGACGTGCGGCAGGAGTCCGGCCCACGCGATCCACGCGGCGATCGCCGGGCGCTCGGCGAACGGCAGGAACGTCAGCGCGCCGAGGAACAGCGCCTGCGCGAGCAGTTGCCACAGGAGCGTCGGCGTCTGCCAGAGGTCGCGCCCCTCGCATTGCCGGAACAGGAACGCGGTGTAGCCCGCGACGCCGAGCGCGAGCACGGCGTTCACGACGCGCAGCACGTCGGCCACGCCGTCGAACCCGAGCCAGCGCAGGACGAGCGCGGCGCTCACCGTCGCGCCGAACGCGGAGAGGATCCAGCCGCCCTTGACGAGCCAGCTCTTCGGATTCGGCCGCGTCAGCAGCCGGATGAACGCGAGCGGCCGCGTGAGGTCCTCGATGAGGAGGAACAGCGTGACCCCCAGGAACGCGAGCGCGAGGATCTCCGGCAGGAAGTCGCCCGCGAAGCCGCGGACGCCGAGCGCGGAGACCAGCGGCGCGACGAGCGCGGCGCCCGCGGCGATGCCCTTCGTCACGAGGTATGACGCGACGGCGTCGCCCCATTGGACCTGGTGCCCCGCGTCGAGGACCGTGGTGACGTTCGGGGCGGTCGGCACGTCCTTCGGCCACGCCTCCGGCTTCGAGTCGGGGCGGTCGCTCCACAGGTAGGTCGACGGCCGCTCCGCGACGCCGGGCTCGATCGCTTCCTGGAGCACGTCGAGGTAGTGAACGTTCGGCCCGGTGTTCTGCTCGGGGCGCCGCACGCGCGTCGCGTGATCCTTCACCATGCGCGCGATCTTCGAGGTCGGATCGTGCAGGTCGCCCGCGACGATCGCCTGCTCCGGACAGACGATCACGCACGCGGGCTCGAGGTTCTTCTCGACGCGGTGCGCGCAGAAGTGGCACTTCTCCACCGAGCCGCGGTCTTCGTTCAGATACAGCGCGTCGTACGGGCACGCCTGCATGCACGCGCGGCAGCCGATGCATGCGTCGCGGTCGAGGTCGACGATCCCGTTCTTCTCCTTCGAGAGCGCGTTCACCGGACAGATGGTGACGCACGGCGCCTTCGTGCAGTGGTTGCAGCGGAGCACAGCGAAGTGGCGCTTGACGTCCGGGAAGCTGCCCTTGTCCGTGTACTTCACCCACGTGCGGAACGAGCCGACCGGGACTTCGTTCTCGGCCTTGCACGCGACGGTGCACGCGTGGCAGCCGATGCATCGCCGGTGGTCGATGAGGAAGCCGAGTTGCATCGGGCGCGGAGGATAGAGAGTTCGGCCGTTTGCGCGGTGCGGACAAGTCGGGGACCGGAGGACCGAGATCGTTCCCGTGCACGGGAAGGGCAGCGGGAGCGCGAGCGTGCGCGGGCTTGGGCGGGCTGATCCTCTAAGGTGCACCGCGATGCCGCCCGTCACCCTCACGATCATCATCGCGAACGTCATCGTCTTCCTGCTGCAACAGCGCGCGGACGACAACCTGGTCCTGAACTACGCGCTCTGGCCGATCGGGCACTTCCCGGTCGAGGGGACCGACCTCAGCGTCGGCTTCCGGCCGTGGCAGCTCGTGACGTCGGCGTTCCTGCACGGCAACGGCTCGCACATCGCGCTCAACATGCTCGGCCTGTGGATGTTCGGCCGCGACGTCGAGATCGCCGTCGGTCCGCGCCGCTTCGCCGCGCTGTACGCGAGCGCGGTGCTCGCCGCGGGGTTGACGCAGCTCGCGGTGGTCTCGCTGTCGAGCGGCGATCCGTATCCGACGGTCGGCGCGTCGGGCGGCGTGTTCGGCGTCCTGCTCGCGTTCGGCGTCCTGTTCCCGCGGCGGATCGTGACGCTGTTGTTCCCGCCGATCCCGATGCGCGCGTGGGTCTTCGTCACCGGCTACGCGGCGATCGAGCTGTGGAACGGCGTGTTCGGAACGCGCGAAGGCATCGCGCACTTCGCGCACCTCGGCGGGATGGTCGGCTCCGGCGCGCTGTTGTGGATCTGGATCCGCCGCGCCCGCCGGGCGCGCGCGTGACCGCGGGACGCGCGCGTTCGGGAAGATCGAACCGAGCCGGGTGGTCGACGCCTGAAACGCGCGCTCGCCGCGGCCGCGCGGCTTCCCGACTCGGCCCGCGTCGCGGCTTGTGAATCGGGCGCGAATCGCGATCCTTGGGCGCCTGCCCGCACGGTCCCGATCCCGACTGGACGCCCGCTCATGCAACTCCGATCCGCGATCGCTCCGTTGTTCCGTGTGCTCGTCGTCTGCATCCCGGTCGTCGTTCCCCGGGCGGCGCGCGCCGGCGACCCGATCCTCCCCGGGCAACTGTTCGACGCGAGCTACGGCGCGTCGCTGCTCGCCACCGGGGACATGAATCACGACGGCCATCCGGACGTCGTGGCGGTCGACTGGAACGGCGGGGTCGCGGTGCTCCTCGGCGACGGCGCGGGAGGATTCGCGGCTCCCATCGTCGTCACGGCGCCGGCGGCTCCGTTCGCGCACGCGCTCGGCGACCTCGACCAGAACGGCGACCTCGACGTCGTG
>CAZBOK010000183.1:0-9130 GCA_964493525.1 uncultured Phycisphaeraceae bacterium
GTGCCATGTTCGGCATCCCGGCGCTCCCGACGCTCCCGGGTCTCGAGTTCTGCGTGTGGCAGCTCTGCCTCAGCCCGAGCAACAGCTTGGCGGTGAGCGCGGCGAACGGCCACTCGCACACGAACACGGCGCCGGTCTACTTCGCGCCGTGACCGTGTAATTCAGCTCGAAGTCTGAGCTGATGAATCGGGGGTCCTTGCTTCGGCAAGGACCCCCGATTTCATTTCCCCCGCGGGCGTTCAGCGCTCGGGCCGCGGCAGCAGCGAACTCGCGAGCCCGATTGTCTTCCGCCGCACCACGGCGAGGATCTCGTCCAGCTTCGCTTCGGCCGCCCGTGCTCCCGCTTCGACGACGCTCGCCGGATTCGAGAAGTCCAACCAGTGTCGAACCCCGAGGTCGGGTTCGATCACGACGTCCGCGAGCTTGCGCTTCTCGTCGTTGATCAGCTTCGTCCCGATCTCTTCGTTCCGCAGGATGACTTCGATCGCGGTGGGAAGCGCGCTGATCGACCCCACCTGGCGATTCAGATTCACCGCGATCACGGTTTCCGCGCCGACGCGTCGTGCGACCGCAATCGGCATGTTGTTGATCAGCCCCGCGTCGCACAGCACGCGGCGATCGATCTGCACCGGCGGGAAGAACCCAGGCACGGCGCACGACGCCTGGACTGCGGCGCCGAGCGACCCGCGATCGAGCACGACTTCGTCACCGGCGGCGAGATCGAGAGCGGTCACGTAGAGCGGAATCTTGCTCTCCTCGATCTTGCGCCCGCCCATCAGCTCTGCCGTGACACGCGCCAGCGGATCCGCCTTGAAGATCGCCGGGTGTCGGAACATCCGCTCCATCGTGATCTGCCGGCGGAAGCCGAAGACGATGCGGTTGAACAGGGAACCCTTTGCGTTCCCGTTCCCGCGCCCGTCGAAATCGAATCGGAGGTTGAGCCGGCGGAAGGTCGGACTCGAGAGGAACGCGAAGATCTTCTCGGACACCGCCGCGACGTTCGGCTCGTGCGCATACAACGCGCCCACGATCGATCCGGCGCTCGTCCCGACGATCCCGTCGATGGCGACTCCGGCGCGCTCCAGGACGCGCAGGATCCCGAGGTGCGCCAGTCCCCGGACGCCGCCGCCGCCGAGCACCAGAGTCAGCTTCTTGCGTCGAAGGAACATCGGGGGCGCGCTCGGGGCAGGACAGGGTGGAGTGGTTCGCCGATCTCTGGGAAGAGTTTCGGTCGGAACATCCACCCGAACTGAGCGGATTCTGCGCGGGCTCCCCGAGCCGCCCTTCGATCACGTCCCGCGCGCGATCACCACTCCAGCCACAGCACCTGGGCTCGAGTCCCTTCCGGTCCGGACGACCAGCCCAGGAACGACCGACCGAGGATCCGGAACAACCCGCCCGCCGAACGCTCCGGCGACGTCTCGACGCCGAACAAGAGGCCCTTGGCGAACGACGTCTCGCTCGTCCCCGCCGCGCCGTCGTGCGCGATTCGCGTCAGCCAACCCGAGAGCAGCGTGAAGTCGAATGCGGACGTGTCGGCGACGACGTGAGTGGTGCGAACCCGGATCTGATCGAACAGCAGGCCGAAGTCGACGCCGTCGGGATGCCGCGTCGATCGGACGTCCGCGAGGATGCCGTACGGCAGCAGCGCGAAGCGCGTCCCCATGCCGTCCCGACTCATCCAATTCACCGCATCGAACAAGGCGCCGCCGCGCCGCTCGGCTCCGTCGAGCCCCGTCTCGTTGGAGAACAACGGTCGCGGCGAGAGCGCGTGCCGCCCCGCTCCGTCCGCGTGTTCCCACAGCAAGCCGTACAGCACGCCGAACGACGAGAAGTCGTCGGTGTGCGTGCGGGAGTACAGCGGCGACCAGAATCGATCGCGGTGCGTGGAGTCGTCGCCGAACGAGCGCACCACGCTCATCAGGACTCCGAAGTCTTCGCGAGTCGGTCCACGCTCCACGAGGAACGCCAGTCCGCGCGCTTCCTCCGGCAACAACCGGCTGAGGTACGGGAACTCGGTCGGGTTGAACAGCGAATGCTCCGCCCCATCGGGGAACACGCGGTGATCGAAGAACACGCCGTACAGCGATCGCACGTCGGTGTCGAACCGGCCGCGACAGTCGAACAGGAACGGGCTCGCGAGGTATCGGAACGCGCGGAAGACGAAGTCCTGCCGACTGCCGGGTGCGAGTTTCGGCGGAGCGCTCGCGGTCTCCTTCGTCAGCAGGTGCGTGATCGCGGGCCGCTGACGTTCCGCGTCGCCGCCGATGACGATCGCCAGCCCCGCGGTGTCGCGCTGCATCGCGACGGGCGTCGTCCCGCCGTTCAATTGCCGCAGACCGTCCGACGCTTCCACGAACGCGCCGCCGAAGCGAGCGCGGGTCGCGCGATCGAACGCGTCCTCCGCCTGCATCGCGTCCCAGCGATCGTCGAACTCAAGCCGCCATGCGAAGCCGCTCGCGTGATTCGTCGCGTCGTCGTAGACGGTGAGCAGATCGGCGCTCCAACCCGCGGCCGCGGTGGATGCGTCGGCGGCATCGAGCGCGCCGCGGAGCATCGCATACAGCCCGCTCTCCCCTGCGCTTCCCGTCGAGACCAACGTGAATCCGTGCCCGATCAGGCCGTCGCGCCCGCTTCCACGAATCGTGCCGGGAAGGTCATCCTGATCGAAATACGCGTCGGGATGGATCACTTGCTCCGTCGATCGCGGCGGGTCGTTCCACATCATCGCGAGCTGCGAGTTGCTCAGCCGGTCCTTGGCCTCGAGCACGAACCGCGCACCCGCGAACACGCGCACGATGGCGCGCCACCGCTCCGTGCCGGACAACGTCAACAGGCGCTCGAGCGCGAACCGTTCGACGTCCGGCAGGTCCTTGGTCCCGAGCAGTTCCGCGGGGGCGCCATCCGGGTCCGCGAGCAGTCGGCTCGTGAGCTCGGAGTGCAGCCGGCGAATCGGCGCGGCCGAAGCGTCGAATGCCGCGACCGGCGACAACGACGCTTCGAGCGCCGCGACATGCGCGGCGCCGGCGATCAGTGCGAGGCTGGCCTCGCGCGCGTCGAGGTTCTCCTCGGCGTCTGGAAGCACGGCGTGCTGCGCCGCGAGCGCTTGTGCGAGGGCGGTCGCACGAGCGATCCCGCGATTGCGAGCGTCCGTCGGGTCGTTCGCGGCCGCCGTCGCGCTCGATTCGACGAGGCGCGCCGACCTCTCGCGCAGATCGAACAGGATCGTGTCGCTCGCACCCGGTTGCGCGGCCGCTGCGGGAGGCGCCGCGCTCGGCGCGCCACGCAGCGCGTTCCAGCAGCGCTCGTCGATCGAATGTCCCTTCGCCGCCGGCCGACGATCGATCGCACGCGCCTTCGCGGACGCGAACGCATCGGCGTCGAGCGACGCGCGCTCGACCGGCCCCTTGAACTCGACGCCGAGCGCGGACGCGACGCGCGCGGCCACCGCATCCGTCGGCTCGTCGAGCGACAGCGCTGCTTCCGGGAAGAACTGCAGGCAACCGGACAGCGGGAGAGCGAGCACGACGAACAGCGGACGATGGAGTCGACCCATGACCTTCCCAAGCCGATCGAGCGAAGGAGTCCGCCCCCGCGAACGGAGGGCGGACGGAGATTGGTTACCCCGCCAGGATTCGAACCTGGAAACTCAGAACCAAAATCTGAGGTGTTACCGGTTACACCACGGGGTACGGCGCCGGCTTTCCTATCAAACGCGCGGCGCGGACGCGAGCAACGCCTTGCGGAGCAGGTCGAGCGCCGCGGACGTCGCGCGCGTCTGGATCGACTCGCGATCGCCGATGAACTGGAAGCGGTGAGCCTCCGCCGCATCACCGACGCGCACTCCGATGAAGACGAGCCCGACCGGCTTGTCCGCCGAGCCGCCGCCAGGCCCCGCGATCCCCGTCACGCTGACCGACGCCGAACCGCTGTTGCGCGCGATCCCGTCGACCATCTCCGTCGCGACTTCGGCGCTCACCGCTCCGAACCGCTCGAGCGTCGCGAGTCGCACACCGAGCCGCGCGATCTTCGCCGCGTTCGCGTAGCACACCGCGCTCTCGACGAAGACGTCCGACGCGCCGGCGACCCGCGTGATCAGCGCCGCGATCCGACCTCCGGTGCACGATTCCGCCGTCGCGATCGTCCGCCCGCGCGCGCGCGCCGCCGCGATCACCGCCTCCTCGAGCGTGACGCCGTCGCGCCCGAACCCGTGCGGCGCGAGGCGACGCTCGATCTCGTCCGCGAGCGAGCGGGTGCGATCGATGCCGTCCGCCGTTCGCCCGCGATCGGTGAGCGTCACCGTCAGGATCCCGCGCGACACCGTCACGCCGACCTGCGGATCGCGGTTCTCGCCCATGAACTCGGCGATCCGCTCGCCGACGATCGACTCGGGTAAACCGTGAGCGTGGAGCCGGACGCGGAAGCCGGGTGATCGTCCGGACAACGACGCCGCGACGGGAAGGACGTGATCCGCGAGGAGCCGCCGCATCTCGGACGGAACGCCCGGCAACGCGAAGACGCGCGCGGCGCCGAGCGGCAGGTCGATCCCCGGCGCGGTGCCGACCGGATTCGCGATGCACGATGCTGTCCGCGGCCGCAATGCCTGCAGGCGATTCGACGGCGACATGGTCCGCCCGAGCTTCGCGAACAACGCCTCGATGGCGGCCAACGCAGCGGCATCCTCGACGAGGTCCGTGCCCGCGGCGCGCGCGAGTCCGTCGCGCGTGAGGTCGTCGCGCGTCGGCCCGAGGCCGCCGGTGACGACGACGAACCGCGCTTCGTTCGCCGCGTCGGCCACGGCGCGCCCGATCCGCTCCACTTCGTCGCCGACGACGCGCACCGAAGTCATCCGCACGCCGATCGTGCGGAACTCGCGCGCGATCTCGGCCGCGTTCGAGTCGACGATGTCCCCTGCGAGCAGCTCGTCGCCCACCGAGACGATCGCCAAGAGCGGCGCGCCGTCGCTCATGCACTCCCCCGCTTCGTCACACGCTGAATCGGAAGTGCACGATGTCGCCGTCCTTCACCGTGTACTCCTTGCCCTCGAGCCGCAGTTTGTTGTCCGCCTTCGCCTGCTTCATCGAGCCGGCCGCCTTCAGGTCTTCGAACGCGATGACCTCGCCGCGGATGAAGCCGCGCGCGATGTCCGAGTGGATCCGCCCCGCCGCGATCAGCGCGCTGTCGCCCTGGCGGATCTCCCACGCTCGGACCTCGTCCTCGCCGACCGTGAAGAAGCTGATGCGCCGCGTCGCTTCGAACGCGGCGCGGATCACCGCGTCCACGACCGGCCGATCGAGGCCGTACTCGGCGAGGAACGCGCCGCGCTCCGCGGGATCCATGCCGGCGATCTCGGCCTCGACCTTGCCGAGCACCGCGAACGACGGGATCGCGGCGCCCGGTCCTTTGATCCCCTCCGCGAGCTGTGCGGCGATCGCGGCGCGATCCTGCCCTTCGGCGACCGTGGCGACCACGAGCTCCGACTTCGCGGTGAGGAAGCGGTAGGTCGTGAGGAACTCCTCGTCCTCGCGGTTCTGCGCGATCGTCTCGAGGGACTTCCCGTTCTCGATCGCGTCACGACACCGCTTCATCAACGCCAGCTCGCGCTCGTCGCGGTCCTTCGTCTTGGTCGCGCTCTTCTCGAGGCTCTGCGTCAGCTTCTCGACGCGGCGCTCGATGATCTCGAGGTCGGCGAACAGGAACTCCTCATGCAGCGCCTTCACGCGTGCGGCCGGCGTCCCGGGCACTTCGCTCGCGTCCGCGCCGCCGTCGAACGCGGAGACGACGAGGATCAGCGCGTCCATGCCGCGAATCTGCGCGAACAGCTCGGCCTTGCCCTTCTCCGCCGTGCGCGGGATGCCCGCGAAGTCGACGAACTCGACCTGCGCCGGCGTGAACTTCTTGGGCTGGAACGCTTCGCGGCACCAGTCGAGTCGAGCGTCCGGCACGCGCACCATGCCGATGCTCTTGTGCTGCAGCAGCAGCCCCGTCGGCGGCGTGGGCTCGAGCCCGGTGAGCGCCTTGAACAACGTCGAGCGTCCGCCGCCCGGGAACCCGACCAATCCGATCTGCATGTCATGCACTCCCGGTTGCGTTCGTCGCCCGCGGTTTCGTCTTCGCGAACAAGAGTCCGACCTCGAACAGGATGATCATCGGCACCGCGACGCACGTCAGCGTGATCGCGTCGCCGGTCGGTGTGAGGATCGCGGCGGCCACGACGGCGCCGAGGATGAAGTGCCGCCGATACTTCTTCTGGATCTCGACCGAGAGGATGCCGACGCGCGCGAGCACGATCTGCACCAGCGGGAGCTGGAAGACCACGCCGAGCAGCACGCACATCATCAGGAAGAACCCGAAGTACGCCTCCGGCCGCAGCCCCGCGACCATCACGTCGGGGTTGCCGACGCTCAGCAGATACTCGAGCGCGATCGGCAGCAGCCAGAAGTACGAGAACATCGAGCCCGCCAGGAACAGCGCGAGCGAGATCGGCAGCAAGCGCGTGACCCAGCGCTTCTCCTTCGGGTACAGCCCCGCCGCCACGAACTGCCACATCTGGAAGAGCGCGTACGGCATGCCGAGCAGGAGCGCGCCGAACAGTGCGGCGTTCATGTAGAAGAAGAAACCCTCGGTCGGCTCGATGTAGCTGAGCTTCAGGTCTTTCCCCGCCGCGCCGAGGTGTTCGCGCGCGACGTAGAACGGACGGAGCACGAGGTCGGCGACGCGGTCGTTGAACGCCATGCACAGTGCGAACAGCCCGGCGACGACGACCGTCGAGCGGATCAACCGCACGCGCAGCTCGTCGAGGTGCTCGGCGAACGTCATCTTCCGGTGGAAGTCCGGATCGACGTTCTCTCCCGGCGGCCGGTTCGGCTCCTCAGGCTTCGTCATCGACGACATCCGAAACGATGCGACCCCGGAGCGCGCGCGGATTCCGCGGCTCGGGGTCGCTTCGAACTCCGTCCCGCTCGCGCGGGTTCAGCGCAGGAAGCGCTCGACGTCGCTCATGCGGAGCATCTGGATCCCGAGCTCCTGGGCGCGCTTGTACGCGGGCATCTCCGTCACTTCGACCGCGTCCTCGCCCTGCTCCTTCTCACCCAGGATCAGGAAGTCGACGCGATTCGTCACGTCGCTCTCGACCTGCGCGCCGAGCGCCTTCAAGCGGCTCTCGAGGAACGTCTTGCCGTAGGCCGGAAAAGCGCCGACCAGCGCGAACACCTTCTCGCGGCCGCGCGCGAACATCGGATTCGCGATGACGTTGCCCTTCGCGATCGGGTCGAGCTTGTTGATCTCCGCGATGACGCCGGCGACGGCGTACTCGGGGTGAACCTCGCGGACCTCGATCTGGCCGGTCGCGATGAGCTCGCCGCCCTTGCCGTAGCGATAGGTGTCGAAGCGGACTCCGGCGCGCAGGAGATCGCGGCTCCCGATGTTCAGGAACACGAGGCCCGTCGTCTCACCGACGCTCACGACCTCGCCGTCGGGCTCGAACGCGATGTCATCCGAGCCGATCAACTTGACCTTGCTGCGGAGTTCGGCGATCTGCGCGTTCTTCGTGTCGACCTCCTGCTTCGCGGTCGACTTCGTGGTGTTCACCTGCGACTCGAGCTCGCGCATCTTCGCGTTGACGTCGTCCACCTGCTGCTGGAGCGTCGTGACGCGCGTGTCGTCCTGGGACTTCTGGTTCTGCGAGCGGTCGCGTTCGTCGCGCAGCTCGCTGTTCGCCTTGGTGAGCTCGCCGTTCAGGCTGGTCTCGACCGTCTGCTTGGTCTTCTCGACCTCGGTGCGCTTCGCGGTCTCCGCGTCGAACTGCTGGTTCGCGGACTGCGCCGTCGCGGCGTTCGTCTCCGCGACCGCGAGCAGCTTGGCGAGGACCGCCTCGAGCGTGGTGTCGCTCGCGGACAGGTCGTTCGGGAAGCGACCGCGCAGCTCGTCGAGTTTCTGGGTGACCAGATCGACGTTCGTCTGCAGCTCGCCGCGGAACCCGACCACATCGGACAACTTCTGATGGTCTTGGATGAGGTTCAGCTTCTCGGAGTCGAAGGTCTTCTTCTCCGCCTCGAGAGCGGCGACGCGCTGCCGCTGGTTCGTCACTTCCGTCGACTGGCTGTACACGAAGCCAAAGCAGGCGAGCAGAAGCACGACCAGGACGATGATCCACATCACGCTGACGGTGCCGGCACCCAATTCACGACGATTCATCCAGCGATCTCCGAAACTCCGAGTGGCGGATTCTCCGCGCCGCGTCGAAGGGGCGGCGGAATCGGAGCAATATAGGAGGGGAAGAATCGGAAGCAACGACGGACCGGCAGCTTGCGAGGATTGTCCTCAACCGGTCCTTCGAGTGGCGCCCCCCGATCGCCAGACTGATGCCCGAGAGGCAGCCGCAGGCCCATGACTCGACCCTTCGTCGTCGGATTGCTCGGCGGGATCGCGAGCGGCAAATCGACGGTCGCCGGGATGTTCCGCGACGCCGGCGTTGCGGTCATCGACGCCGACCGTCTGGCGCATCGGTGTCTCGCCGAACCGGAGATCGTCGCCGCGATCCGGGCCGCATTCGGCGACGGCGTGCTGGCAGCGGACGGGGCGATCGACCGCCGGCGTCTCGGCGAGATCGCGTTTATGGGCGCGGACTCGAAGCGGCGACTCGAAGCGATCGTCCACCCCTGCGTGCGCCGGAAGATCGACGCCGAGCTCGAGGCGATCTCCCGCGCCGGCTCACCCCGGATCGTCCTGCTCGACGTCCCGCTTCTCCTCGAAACCGACCTGAACGCTCGTTGCGCAGCGCGGATCTTCGTCGATGCGCCGATCGAGGAGCGGAGGGCGCGCGTCGAACGCGATCGCGGTTGGGCGCGCGGCGAGCTCGATCGGCGTGAAATATTCCAGAAAGCTGCCGAGGAGAAACGCGCGGCGGCCGAGTATACAATCGCGAACGTCGGCCCTCTGGAGCCGCTCCGCGCCCGCGTGAGGGAAGTCCTCTCCGAACTCGAGCTGCGCGCCCGCGGATCGCCGGCACCCCCCGAACAGAATCTGGAGTGATCGCGAATGGCACGGGAAAAACCCGCCCGTCCGAAGGCTTCCCGCAAACCGAAGGCGGCCGGCGATGCACCGCCGCGCACGCCCGCGCGGCGACGCG
>CAZBOK010000184.1:0-9122 GCA_964493525.1 uncultured Phycisphaeraceae bacterium
CGCGCGATCTCGCCGTCGGGACGATCCTTGCCGACGCGCTCGAGCGCCGGCTGGCGAAACGGCCGGCGCCGCGCGCGACGGCCGCGGCGCCGCGGCGCGTGCCGGACGTGCTCGGCCGCATCGACCTCGCCGCGCGACACGACGTGCATCGATCGGATGAGCGGCTCGCGAAGGCGCAGGGTCGGTTGAATCGCCTCGCGAAGCACGCGTTCCGCAAGCGCATCGCGACCGTGCTCGTCTTCGAAGGCTCGGACGCCGCCGGCAAGGGCGGCGCGATCCGCCGCGTGACGCGCGGCATCCGCGCACCGGTGTATCGCGTGGTGCCGATCTCCGCGCCCAGCGACGAGGAGTCACGCCATCACTGGCTGTGGCGCTTCTGGCGTGAGGTGCCGCGCGCGGGACACTTCACGATCTTCGATCGGAGCTGGTACGGGCGCGTCCTCGTGGAGCGCGTCGAGCGGTTCGCGCCGGAATCGGATTGGCGGCGCGCCTACGGAGAGATCGTCGACTTCGAGCAGGATCTCCTCGACGCCGGGATCGTGGTCGTGAAGTTCTGGATCGAGGTGAGTCCGAAGGAACAAGCGGCGCGGTTCGCCGCGCGCGGGCGCGTGCCGTTCAAGAAGTACAAACTCACGCCCGAGGACTTCCGCAACCGCGCCAAGCGGCCGCGCTACCGCGCCGCGGCGAACGAGATGTTCCTGCACACCGATCGAGCGGCCGCGCGCTGGCACGTGGTTCCGGGCGACGACAAACCGTTCGCGCGGGCCGTGGTCGTCGAGACGATCTGCCGCGCGCTCGAGCGGGCGCTCGGCTGACGGCCGTGGGACGCGCGGGGCGGCCGCGTGCCCCGGTTTCGCCGCGACGAACGGCGCCGCGCGTTGCGCACGATCGACCGCCGATTACCCTGCGCGCGTGACCCGAAGATCGACGACCGCGAACACGTCGAGCCCCGAGCACGACGGCGATTTCCTCGCGCGGCTGCGCGGGGAGCTCGCGCGGCGATGCGCCGGCAACTCGCGGTATTCGCTGCGGGCGTTCGCGCGCGACCTGCGCATCGATCACTCGACGTTGTCGCAGCTCCTGCGCGGACGGCGGCGGCTCACGCCCGCCGCGGTGCGGCGGATCGGTCCGCGGATCGGGCTCGATCGCGCGGCCACGAACCGCGATGCGCTGGCGGCCGGACTCGCCGTCGAACGCGAATCGTCGATGCTGCGACTCGCGCGCGAGCTGACGACCGACGCCGCGCGCACGCTCGAGGAATGGCCGCACCTCGCGATCCTCGAGCTGACGCGCCTGCCCGACTTCCGCGCCGACAGCCGATTCGTCGCGCGCGTGCTCGGCATCGCGGTCGACGAGGTGAACATCGCGCTGCAGCGCCTGCTGCGTCTCGGCCTGATCGAGATGCGTCAGCCGTCGCGGTGGATCGACGCGACCGGCCCCGAGAGCTTCGAGCGCGCGACGCTGCGTCGGCTGCTCGATCGATTGCGAACCTTGACCGAAGAGGACCCGCCATGGCGAACCCCGTCACCGAGTTCCAGATCCTCGCGAAAGACCCCGACGCGGTCGCGAAGTTCTTCGCGCGCGTCCTCGGCTGGAACGTGAACGCGAACAACGCGCTCGGCTACCGGCGCGTCGACACCGGGTCGCCGAAGGGGATCCAGGGCGGCATCTGGCCCGCGCCGCCGCAAGCGCCCGACTTCGTGCAGCTCTTCGTCGAGGTCGACGACGTCGCCGCGACGGTGGCGAAAGCGGAGCAGGCGGGAGCGCAGGTGATCGTGCCGCCGTCGAAGCTGCCGGAAGGCGACGAGATGGCCGTGTTGCTGGCGCCGAATCAGATGTCGTTCGGCGTGGTGCGGCGCGCGCGCTGAGCGCGGCCCGTCATTCCGGACCGGTGTTCTTCCCGCGCGGGAGCGTGCGCAGGATCGCCACGGCGGAGAACGCCGTCCCGTACACGTGCGTGAAGTCCATGTACGGGTAGTCCCACAGCGACCCGTCGTCCTTCATCACCTTCGCAAGCTCGGCCCACAGCTTCGGACCGTACTCGGCGCGCCGCTCGTCGGAGAGCGTGCCGATCACCTCGCCGGCGTACAGGTGCGCGTAGCACCAGAAGTAACCCGCGTTCTTGTAGTACGCCTCGTGAGGGATCGGCCGCATGCGGGCGCAGTCGAGAAAGCGGTGCTGGCGGAAGAACTGGTCGAGGCCCCAGGTGATCGTCGTCTCGGGGACCTTCTCGCCGCCGCGGACGAGCGCGAAGTTGCACACCTGGATGCGCCCGAGCGAACCCTGCACGTGATCGATGCTCTCGAGCGACGACGGCACGGCGATCGGCTGCACGTCGTAGGTGAACGATCCTTCCGGCGTGCGGCAGTGGTGCACCGCCTTCATCGCGGCCTCGAGCATCTTCGCGTCGAACTCGATGCCGGCCTCGCGCGCTTCGACGAGCGCGAGGATCGCGTTCGACGTCGTGAACGTCGTCGCCCACTCGGAGCGCCATGCGGCGTCGGCGTCCGCGTAGTACCCGAAGCCGCCGCGCGGCGACTGCCGGCGCTCGAGACGCGCGAGGAAGTCCTTGGCCGCGCGACGCAGGCGGTCGGCGCGCTCGCCGTCGCGGTAGTGCGGATGCTTGAGCGCGTGCGCGCAGCCTTGGAGGCCGTAGACGAGCCCCCAGACGTCGTCGGTGTCCCAGTCGCTCGGGCGCTTCAGGTCGCTGTTCGCGATGACGTAGTCGAGCGCGCGGTCGACGCGCTCGAAGTCCTGCGGGTCGTCGTGGTCGAGGAACGCCATCGCGACGATCGCGCTGGTCGCGACGCGCCACGAGCGGTGCGACTCCGGGTTCTCCCACAGGTCGGTGAGCAGCATGTTGCGCTGCGACCCGTAGGCGCCGTCCTTCTCCTGCGCGCCGCGCAGGAACGCGATGTTCTTCTCGAGCATCGCGCGCGCCTCCGCCGCGGTGGGGAGCGGCGCGGCGGCGGGGCTCGCCGCGGCCGGCGTCGCGAGAAGCGCGGCCACGAGCGCCGCGGCGGCCATCGCGATCACGGCTTGGCGTCCGATCCTTCGCCGTCGACGTCGGCGTCGTCGTCGTCATCGTCGTCCGCGTCGTCGCCGCAGTCGCCGCAGCAGCCGCCCTTCTCCGCGCTGTCGTCCTCCTTCGACTTCGCGTCGCTCTTCCCCTTCTCGACCGCATGCTCTGCCTCCCGCACCGCGATCGACTTCTCGAGCGCGCTGATCTCGTGCCGTTTCTTCAGCGACTCGAGCGCGCGCTTCTTCTCGTCGACTTCGAGTGCGAGCTTCTTGCGCTCCTGCACCAGCTCGTGCTTCTCGAGCGACGTCATCTCCGACCGGGCGATCTCGAGGCCTTCCTTCGCGCGGGCGATCTTGCGCTTGCTCCGCTCGATCACGATCTCGCGCGTCTTGTCGGCGAGGTCCTCGTCCTTGTAGAGCATCTCGAGCTGCTTCAACTCCTCCTCGGCCTCGAACAGCTCGTCCTCTTCCGCCTTCACGTCCTTCGCCTTCTCGGCGCGCTTGCGCGGCGCGTCCGATTCGTCGAAGTGCGAGAGCTCCACCTCGGCCATCTCGAGCTCGGCCGTCGCCTTCAAGTCTTCGTCCGTGGAATCCGCGAGCGCGGACGATTGTTCGAGCTTCGCGACCGTCAGCCGCTGCGCGGCGATGTCCTTGTCGAACGCCGCGTCGGAATCCTCGGCGCCGGCGCCATCGTCGCCACCGTGACCCGGCAGCATCACGGTGCACGCGGGCGCCGCGAACAACGACACGAGGAGCGCGAGCGGTCGAAAGCGGTTCAGAGCGTTCACGATCGATTCCTCCACGACGGGACGGGCGCCCACGATAGGAGCGGCGCGCGCGAGTTGGCATGCTCTCCGAGATGCAGCATCGACCGGCTCGACTGATCGCCCTCAACGCGCGTCGGTGATCGGCGCGCCCGGCGTCGCGGCGATCACGCGGCCCGTCGCGCGCTCGATCAGGACGAGGCGCGCGCGGCCCGCGGGCACCGGGACCGCGAGGGCGCGATCCTTCCCCGCGATCTCGACGTGGACCTCGCCGTCGATGTCCTCGTTCGCCTCGTTCGCGCATGCGACGAGCGCGGCGCGCGGCGTGAGCAGCACGCGCGACGCGATCGGCGGCAGCTCGCGCAGGTGCACCGGGATCCGCGCCGCTTCGAGCTCCGAGAGGAGCGCCGCGAACAGCGCGGAGCGGTCGCGCGAGAACTCGATCGGCGACGGGATCAGCCGGATGTTCGGCCGCGCGGCCGATGCATCCTGCGGGGCAGCGGCGCGCAGCCATTGCCGCGCGTTGTCCTCGAACTCGGAGCCGAGGCCGCCGGACGAATCGTCGCCGGACTGGTGCATCGCGAGAGGAACCGGTCCGCCCGCCGATGCGAGCCCGAGCGCGACGAGACGGTCGCGCCCCTCGCCGTAACCGTCGCCCTCGACGAAGCCGGAGACCACGACGTGCGCGCCGCGCGCCGCGGCGGCGGCGAGCGCTTCCGCGGCATCGCGCGGGAGGAACTCGGGAGCCGGCACGAGCACGAGCCGCGCGGCCGCGAGTCGCTCGGCGGTGAGCCGTTGATCCGAGATCGCGGTCGGCACCACGCCGAAGTTCTCGGCGAGGACGCGCACCACGCTCTTCACCGCGCCGAGTCCGCCCGGCCGGTTCAGGAACGTGCGCGTGTGGGGGAGGACGGCGACGATCGGGTCCGGCTCGAAGTCGTCGAGCCACGGCGCGGCGGCGGCGAAGAACTCCGCGAACTCGCGGAGCGCGGCGAGCTCCGGCTTCGCGGTGCCGTCGACGCGATGCAGTCCGATCACGGCCTCGTTGTCGATCGGCTGGTACGGGTTCACGTTCCAGCACCACTCGACCGCGCCCGCGCCGCGCGACATCACCGCGTACGCGAGCTTGCGCTCGAGCAGCGCGCGCGCTTCGTCGGGTGTGCGCCACGGGAAGCCGTCTTCGTCCTCGAGCCGCATGATCCCCGTCTCCTGGATGAGGCTCGGCTTCTCGGGGACCTTCGTGACGACCGCATCCCACAGCAGGTCGTCGTTGTTCCACCAGGTATGCATCGACGTGTAGTCGACGCTTTCCGCGTGGAGCTGCTGCGTCGGCCGCGTCGACGTGCCGCCCTCGTCCTGGCCGAGCGTCACCAGCGCCGAGTCGCCGGCCGCGGCGCGGATCGTCCTGCGCAGGTCGGCGGCCCAGCGCGCGATGACGTCGTTCGTGAACAGCGCGAAGTCGAGGCCCTTCCGCGGATGACGGTCCTGCTTCACCATCGCGTGCGTCAGGTCCGACTCCGTCGGCATCGCGAGCGGATCGTCGGACGCGTCGCGCCACCGGTCGCGGAGCACGAGCAGGTCGTCGCCGTGACGCGCGCGGACGAACTCGATCCACGCGCGCTTCTCGAACTCGTCGCCGATCGGGAGGTTGGTCCACAGCCGGTCGGGCGGCGAGTAGGACGGCTCGTTGATCAGGTCGAAGTGGATCCAGCCGCAGTCGCGGAAACGCGACGCGATCGCCGTCACGAACGTGCGCTGTCCGGCCAGCGCGCGCGGGTCGAGCCACGGATTCACGCCGCCGAAGGCGGGCGGCTCAAACGCGAAGAAGTCGAAGCAGACGACGATGCCGTGCGCCGCGGCGATCTGCACGAACGCGTCGAGCGCGCGCAGCACGCCGTCGTCGATCGCGCCGTCGTCGAGCATCGCGCGCGACCAGCCGGTCCACAGGCCGGTGCGGACGAAGTTCACGCCCGCCGCCTGCATCGCGGCGAAGTCGGCGTCCCAGAGCCGGGGGTTCGGCTCGAACAGGAACTTCCGATGCACGTCCGACGCCATGTACGTGGTGCCGGCGATCGGAAAGACCGCGCCGTCCTTGCGCAGGAAGTCGCGACCGACGGTGAGCCGCGGCCCGCGGGCGAGCAGCGCATCGTCGCGGACGACGAAGCCGGTCGTGGCGACCGCCGCGCCGCCGGCGTTCACCTGAACGCGATGGAGACCGGGCGCGAAACCGGTCGTGTCGATGGTGTCGCCCTCGATCGCACGGCCGTCGCATTCGAGCGTGAGCTGGGGTGACGGCCGCCCCGCGCGCGGCCGCGGCACGACGTTGCGCGCGCGGATCTCGCAGCGCTCGCCCGCGCGGACCGACGCCTGCACCGGGCGCGCGTCGATCGCACTCGCGAGCGCGAGCGCATCGGTGACCGCGGCGCGCGCGGCGGCGACGTCGATCGGGGCGTCCGACGGGAACAAGACCCAACGCGCGCCGGCGCGCGGTCCATGGAGCCAGTCGATGCGCAGCGCGGAGCAGGCTTCGACGGCGTCGCCCTTCATCGTCGCGAGCGGAGTCAGCACGGCGTCGCGTGGCCCTGACGTGCCGTCTTCGGCGGGGAAGTCCTTCTCCGAAGTGAAGCGAACCGTGAGCTCGAAGCAGGTGCGATCGCCGACGCGGACGCGCTCGGCCGGCCCGATCGACAGCGCGTGCGCGTAGCTCGGCTGGCGCGTCTGCGCGATCCACTGGCCGTCGAGCGCGCGCACCGGCGCGTGGAGCGGCGCGCCGCCGAGCACCACCAGGCCGCCGCCGTGGTCGAGGAACGCGCGGATCGCCGGCCACGCCGCGACCGGGAACGCACTGCCGTACGGGAGCACGAGGACGTCGAAGCGCGCGAGGCGCAACCGCTCCGCGAGCGCGCGCGGCGAGTCGAGCACGTCGAGCGGGAGTCCCGCGGCGAGTGCGTCGAGCGACGCATCGTCGAGCGCGGGCGCGTCGATCGTCGGGAAGCCGGCGGCGCGAAAGAGCGCCGCGCGCGGCGGGCGGTTTCCATCGACGGCATCGAGCGCGGGCAGCGGCTGCGACGGCTCGACGGTCGACGGATCCTGCCCGCGCACGCACGGCGCGAGACAAACGAGTACGAACACGAGTCGCGCCAGCGGGTGCAGCGGTCGCGACGCAAGGGTGGATCGTGCGATCAAGCGGGGCACAGCGTAGCGCTCAAGCGCTCCCGGCGCTCCGGTCGATCGACCTCTGCATGAGCAAGTTCCGCAGCCGACTGCTCGCGGTGGTTCCCGTCGTCTCGATGTGGCTCGCATCGGGGACGGCGATCGCCGCGGACCACCCGCTCGACCGATGGCTCGACTCGCACCCGGGCGTCGCCGCGCGGATCCGCTGGCGGTTCGAGGGGGCGCAGGTCCCGTGGCCCGCGTGGCCGAAGTCCGCGCGCGAGCGCCTGCGGAATGCGTTCGATGCCGAGCGCTCGGGATCCGGGATCGAACTCCCCGACCCGCCGGAGAACGTCTGGCAGTTCTCGTCCGACGACGCGCCGGATGCGGTGCACCAGTTGATGACGCCGGAGTTCGCGCTCGACTCCTACCTCGCCTCCATCGCTCACTCGCTCGAGATCGAGATCGACCGCCGCGTTCCGTGGACCCTCGACGGACTCACCGACGACGAGCTCGACACGCTGTTCGCGGGCTGGTCGATGTATTGGTGGAACGACGCACACGGCGGGTTCGAGCCGGCGGAACAGACCGACGAGAACGTGATCGGCGCGCCGCCGGCGGTCGCCTGGCGCTTCCTCGTCGAGAACCGGATGATCGGCGCGAATCGCGCGGAGACGATCACGGCGCTCGTGGCTTGGACGCGCGGGCTCGTCCACTTCACCGGCGCGCTCGCGCTGACTCCGTTCCAGGATCATTGGGACTACCGCGGCGCGATGCCCGTCAGCCGCGTGATCGCGGGGACGAAGCGACGCAGCGACGGGAAGTTCGCTCACTTCACGGCGGGCTGCCACGGCACCGCGGGGTTGCTCGTGAGCGTCCTGCGCGCGGCGAACGTGCCGGCGAAGTGCCAACACGTCGGCGGTCATGCGGCGGTTCTGTTCCTGGCGGACGATCGCGCTTTGACCCACGGCGACGATCCCTACAACCGCCTGACCGTTCGCGCGCCGACGGAGGAGCTGTTCGTCGACCTCGCGACGTTCGACCGGTGGCTTGGCCCGATCACCGGCGAGGACAAGAACGTGGGCCGTCAATCGCTCGAGGTCGGGATCCGCTGGCCGGCGCAGGAACTGCTCGATCTCCACTCGCAGGACGTCGCCGATCGGCGCTCGCATGCGTCCAGCCGCGTCGCGGAGGCGTTCACTCGCACCTTCACGGTCGAAGAGCTCGAGGCGCGGCGGTTGTGGGAACACCTCGACGACCGAGCGCGTGAACTGGCGGGCGGCGTGAACGCGGCACCTGCCGGGGGCCCGATCGATCTGGAAGGTGAATCGCTTCCCGTCCTCATCAGCGGGGGACACGTCGAGGTGCAACCGATGGGCGAATTCGCCGCTTCCACGTGGAGCGGCGCCGCACAGCTCTGGTGGGTCGGCGCCTCGGTGAAGGACCAGCTCACGGCCACGATCCCCGTGCCGGACGACGGGACCTGGCGCGTGAGCGCGCGCTTCACGACCGCTCCCGACTACGGCATCTTCGAAATCACGCTCGACGACGCGCCGACCCGAGCGATGCGACTCGATCTGTGGTCACAGGACGTCCGTGCGACGGAGTTCGTGCCGCTCGGCGAGTTCGTCCTCGTTCGCGGTGAGCATCGTCTCGGCGCGATGCTCGTCGACGTCGGCGCGCCCGCGACGCCGCGCGGAATGTTCGGAATCGACGTCGTTCGGATCGAGCGCGTGCCGGAGACGAAGACGGCGCAGGGCAATCGCTAGGCGCGCTGCGCCGCTGCTAACCTGCTCGCCGACATGCGGCGACGTGCGGTCCTTTCATCCATCGCGTTCTCGCTCGCGGTCATCGCCGCCGGCGATCCGACCGCTTTCTCTCCGCGCCCGATTCCGCACGACGTCCTGCCCGACACGCTTCCCATCGCGCGTCCGTTCGGCCTGCCGCCGCTCGCGGACCCACACGACGCGACCGAGGCGGATCGCGTGGCGCTCGGGCGACGACTCTTCTTCGACGGCATCCTGTCGCGCGATCGAAGCGTCGCGTGCGCGAGCTGTCACGACCCGGCGCACGGGTTCGCGCGGCCGGAGGCGCTCGCGATCGGCATCGATGGCAAGGTGGGCGAGCGCAACGCGCCGACGTTGCTCAACCGGGCGCTGGGCAGACGCTTCACCTGGGACGGGC
>CAZBOK010000185.1:0-7771 GCA_964493525.1 uncultured Phycisphaeraceae bacterium
CGGCGCCAGCCGCGCGCCGCAGCGCAAGCTGCAAGTCACCGCGGCGCCAGCCGCGCGCCGCAGCGCAAGCTGCAGGTCACCGCGGCGCCAGCCGCGCGCCCGCGACGCAGTCGCAGAAGTGTCCGCGACGGAGTCGCACGCCCGCGACGCAGTCGCATCACGCCTTCACCGCCCTCGTGGCGAGGTAAGCCGGCAGGTACTTCCCGATCGCGTCGTCCTTCGCGTCCTCGAAGAGACCCGTCAGCACGAGCCCCGCTTCGATCTGGCCGCCGATCAACTCCTCGAGCGAGTGGCTGAACACGAGCGGCTCGTCTTCGTCCGCGAGCTTCTTCATCTCTTCGGGCGTGAGCCGCGTCGCGTCGGCGTACGGCAGCGGGTGCCGCACCTTCAGCTCGCCCTTCGCCGCGAGCGTCTCGTCGAAGACGTACGACACGGGGTTCGTGAACCCGGCGAGGAGCGCGCCACCGCGCCTCAGCACGCGCGCGCACTCGCGCCACACCGGACGCACGTCCGGCACGAAGGCGTTCGAGCAGGGATGGAAGATCAGGTCGAAGCGCGCCGCCGTGAACGCGGAGAGATCGCGCATGTCGCCTTCGACCGTGTCGATCGCGAGCCGCTCGCGCTCGGCGACCATCCGATCCTGCGCGAGCTGGCGCGGCGAGTTGTCGAACACGGTGACGCGCGCGCCGGCTGCCGCGAGGATCGGACCCTGCTGCCCGCCGCCGGACGCGAGGCACAACACGTCCGCGCCGTCGAGCTTCCCGAACCACTCGCGCGGGACCGGCTTGGTCGGCGTCAGCACGATCGACCACTCGCCGCGGCGCGCGGCTGCGATCGCGGCGGCGGAAACCGGAACCGTCCACGGATTGCCGCGCGCGACCTGCGCGTCCCACGCGGCGCGGTTGTAGTCGCGGACATCCATGCGCCGCGGCTCAAGGCCCGGCGTCGCCGCCGAAGGAGCCCTTGAACTTGATCTTGACCTTCTCGACCGACTTCGTCGGCACCCACCTGAAGTCGGCCTTCACCTGTCCGCCGACGAAGCCTTCCAACTCCACCACCTTGGTGAGCTTGAAGAAGTTGACCTTCGCGGGCTTCCCGGATGCCGTTTCAAACGCCGTCCCGATGCCGTCGGTGAAGTCGAACGACTCCGTGAACTCGCCGGTCGTCTTCCACGTCCCGGCCGCCGGCGCGAGCGAGATCATATGGAGCTGCGCGGTGTGGTTCGGGTCGACGGTCAACTCGCAGAAGAACGGGGAGACGGACGAGTCGCCGTTCTCGGTGCCGTGGACCGTGCCTTCGATCGTGTAGACGGGCACGGTCCCCGCGGGCGCGCCAAACGGGAACAGGACGACCGCGAGGACGGCGGCGGTGGCGAGGCTGGTGCGCTTGAACGAATCGGACATGGCTCTTCCTCCACAGGACGCGGTCGACAGGAGGACCGCGGGCGGCGGCATGCTACTGAGCCGAGGTCACGCCACGTCGCCCGCGCTCACGGCAGTTCCTGGCCGCCGATGAAGCCGCTCCACTTCTGCTTCACCACGATGTCGTTCAGGCTGGTCGTCTTGAACTTAGCTTTCACCGTTCCCGCGACGACGTTGTCGACGCGCACGAGTCGCGGGAACTTGTAGAAGTTCACCTTCGCGGGCTTCCCGCTGAACGTCTCGATCGCGGTCTCGATCCCCTTCGTGAAGTTCGCGGACTCCGTGAACTGGCCGGTCGACTTCCACGTCCCGGCCGCCGTGGGAAACGAGATCAGCGTGAGCTCGGCCGACTGACCGGCCAGGAATCTCAGCTCCGCGAAGTAGCTGCTCGCGAACGGGTCGCCGTCCACTTTGCCGGTGATGGCCCCGGTCAGGCTGTAGATCGGCGCGGGCCCGGCGGGGGTCCGATCGCTCGCGAGGAGGACGAAGGTGGCGGCGAGGAACGCGGTGCGAAACGAGAAGCGCGGCATCGGGTTCTCCGATCGATGCGGTGCGAATGGGCGCGACATGCTACTCGCCGTGTCCCGCCTTCAACGACGGCGCGCGGCGATCGCGGAGCGCAGCGCGGGGACGAGCGCGTCGGCGCCGACTTCGTGTCCGTGGGCGTTCCAGTGTCCTTCACGGAAGTAGCACGCGCGCCCCGCGGCCTCTTCGCGCTCGAGCGTTTCGATCGGGTCGACGACGACGATCCCGCGCGCGCGCAGATCGGCGTCGAGCGACCGCACGAACGCGGTGCGGTCGAGCTTCGGACGCTCCTCCGCCGGGCGCGCGGCGACGAAGTCGCGATAGCGCGCCTCGCTCGCCTGGATCGCCGCCGGGATCACGAGCACGATCAGCGCCGCGTCGTGCGCACGCGCGGCGTCGCGGATCCTCTCGAACAGATCGAGCGTGCGGACGCGGCCGGCGGCGAACAGCGGCGGCAGCTCCTTCCTCATGCAGAAGGTGAGCCCGTAGTTCGACGCGACGAACGGCAGGACGAGGCCGGCGCGCACGAACCACGGCTCGACGGTCGGCCACGCGGATTGCGCGAGCGCGCTCGACCCGATCCAGAACGGCAGGTGCGCCGCGGCGGCGAGGCAGCGCGCGGCCGACTGCGCGGCGGGAAGCTCGGGCCGCGTCGCGATCGCGCCCGCGGCCGCGGCGTCGGGAGCCGGCTCCGGGGGCGCGAGCTTGAGCGAGAGAGCGCGCGCCTCGTGGCGCATGTTGTCCTCGAGATCGTTCGTGCAGCAGAACGCGAGGACGATCGCGGCTGGCTTCACGATCGGCGACCAACGCTCGAGGTCTTCCAGCTCGTCGAACTGACCGTTGCCCGGGATCGCGACGCACGTCGCGCGCAGCGGTTTGCCGCCGACCTCGGCGCCGCGCGCTTCGAGCCGCTCCTGGAACGTGTCGCGCAGCTCGACGCCGCAGCCGAACGCGAACGAGTCGCCGAGCACGAGCAAAGACGTCGCGTCGCCCGGCGGCGGCGTCGATTCGTCGGCGTCGTCGCGCAGGCCGAGCGCGTTCAGCTGGACGCGCACGCCGGCGAACTCGGGATGCATCCAGCGGCCGCGGAAGTTCGGCGTGCCGACGAGGCGCCGGCCCTCGACGTGCACTCCTTCCCCCATCGCGGGATCATCGGGCTGCATCTCGTAGAGGTTCGCGGGGACGCGTAGCGCGAAGATCGATTCGATCGCCGCGATGAGGAGCGCGATCGTCGTCAGCGAGACGCCGAGCCCGGTCGCGATCCGATCGGCGGCCGACGTCGCCGTGCTCCGCGGCGCCGGGCGGAGAACGATCGTGAACGCGGTGAACGCGGCGAGCGTCGCGAACCCCCACCACAGCAAGCCGCGCGCGTGGACCGAGTCGTGCGCGAGGACGAGATCGAGCGCGCTGATCGCGCAACCGATCGCCGCCGCGGCCGACAACGCGACCCGCACGAACACGCCGCGCGAGCGCGGACGCGACAGTGCGATCACGATCAGAAGCAAGCAAGCGAGCGCGAGGGACGCTCGGCCGGGGTCGAGCCAGCCGCGCGCCGCGCCGAGCCAGAGCTGGATCGCGAGCGCGCCGGCGAGCGGGAGGACGAGCGGCAGCATCATCGTGCGGTGCGTACTTCCTCGGCGTTGGTCGGCGCTTGACGGAGCCGCACAGGATATCGCGGCGAGCGCGGCCCTCGCGGCGCGGCGCTTTCCCTTGCGACGCGTCGCGGTTTCAGTAACTTCTCGCCTCGTAAACTCCCCTCGAAGGAACCTCACCGATGGTGAGCGTCCAACCCCTGAAGCGCACCTTCATCGAATCGCGTTGGGGACCGCAGGACTCCGCGGCGCTGTACGGCCTGGCGGACTGGGGCAAGGGATACTTCGGCTCGAACGCCGCGGGTCATCTCATCTGCACGCCGACGAAGGATCCCTCGCGCGCGATCGACCTCTTCGAAGTCGTCGAAGGGCTGAAAGAGCGCGGCATCCACCCGCCGCTCCTGCTCCGCTTCGACGATCTGCTCGCGCATCGCCTGCGCGACCTGAAGGAATCGTTCACGAACGCGATCCGCGAGAACGATTACCAGGGCAAGTACTCGTGCGTGTACCCGATCAAGGTGAACCAGCAGCGGCAGCTCTGCGAGCAGATCAAGGAGCTGAACGCGCAGCTCGGCTTCGGATTCGAAGCGGGCTCGAAGCCGGAGCTGCTCGCGGTGCTCGGCCTCACCGTCGGCCACAACGAGATGCCGATCGTGTGCAACGGCTTCAAGGACGACGAATTCATCGAGACCGTCATCCTCGCCACCAAACTCGGCCGCAACATCCTCACGGTCGTCGAGAAGTTCAGCGAGCTCGAGCTGCTCGCGACGCACGCGAAGAACTACAACGTGAAGCCGAAGATCGGCCTGCGCGCGAAGCTGTCGTCGCGCGGCGCGGGACGCTGGGAGAACTCCGGCGGTCTGCGTTCGAAGTTCGGCCTGACGATGAGCGAGATGGTCGAAGCCGTCGAGTTCGTCCGCAAGGCCGACATGCTCGACTGCCTGAAGATGGTGCACTGCCACCTCGGCAGTCAGATCTTCGACATCGGCAACTTCAAGAAGGCCGTCACGGAGCTCGCCTACCTCTATGCGGAGCTGCGTCGACTCGGCGCGGCGATGGACACCATCGACATCGGCGGCGGACTCGGCGTCGACTACGACGGGTCGCAGTCGGCCTGGTCTTCGTCGATGAACTACACGACGCAGGAGTACGCGTCGGACATCGTCTACCGCATCAAGACGGTGTGCGAGGACGCGAAGGTCCCGCACCCGAACCTCTTGTCGGAATCCGGCCGCTACATCGCGGCGCACAGCTCCGCGCTCATCTGCAACGTGCTCGGCCGCTCGCGCTTCGACATGCGCCCGGACGTCGCGAAGATCCGCGCCGAGATGACGAAGCTCCCCGAAGCCGAGCAGCCGCAGCCGGTGCTCGACCTCCTGGACGCGCACGAGCGCTTGACCGACCGCAACCTCATCGAGGTCTATCACGACGCGATGCAGGCGCGCGACGAAGCGATGTCGCTGTTCAGCCTCGGCTACATGAACCTGCCGATGCGCGCGTGGACCGAGCAGTTGTTCTGGTCGATCGGCCTGCAGATCGTCGAGCGCAGCGCGAAGCGCAACGAATTGGCGGAGGAGTTCGAGGACCTGCCGAAGCTTCTCTCCGACATCTACTTCTGCAACTTCTCGATCTTCCAGTCGATGCCGGACGCGTGGGCGATCTCGCAGCTCTTCCCGATCGCGCCGATCCATCGCCTCGATGAGCAACCGAACCGACTCGCGGTGCTCGCCGACATCACGTGCGACTCCGACGGCAAGGTCGACCGGTTCGTCGACAAGCGCGAGGAGAAGAAGACGCTCGAGCTCCACGACCTGAAGGAGAACGAGCCCTACTACCTCGGCATCTTCCTGCTCGGCGCCTACCAGGAGGTGCTCGGCGACCTGCACAACCTGTTCGGCGACACGCACGTCGTGCACCTGCGCATCGACGAGCAGGGGCGCTGGACGATCGACGAGGTCATCGAGGGCGATACCGTCCGCGAGGTGCTCGGCTACGTCGAGTTCGACACCGAGGATCTCGTGCGCGACATGCGCCGGGATGCGGAGCGCGCGGTGACCGAGGGACGGTTGGCGGTCGGCGAGAGCCGGGCGCTGATGAGCTTCTACGAGTCGGGGTTGAGGGGATACACCTACCTCGAGTGAACGCGGGGCGGGGCCGCTCCTCGGCCTGGCCGATTTTCCCCGTCCGACGATCGGATTCCTTCGCGCGAGAGGCCGCCGGAGGAATCCATGACGACTCGAACGCTGGCCCTGACTCTCTGCTTCGTCGCCCCGCTCGCGCTCGGCGCGTCCCGCGCCGTCGCCGGGGAGCTGACCGCGTTCGTCGTCGACGGGACGCTCCAGGTCAAGAGCGCCGGCGCGGCGGTCGACTTCGGACTGAGTCAGATCGAGCTGCCCGCCGACGTGATCCGAGTCACCCCGAACGGCGGCACGACGCTGAACGGCGGACCCGATCCGATCACGTTCAGCGGCATCACGGTGGACGTCGTCATCGGACTGAAGGGCGGTTCCGACCGCGTCGTGCTCGCGAATGTGCGGCCGGCTCGCGACCTGAAGGTCCGCCTCGGCAACGGCGACAACCTCCTGGTCCTGCACGAGATCGCGCCCGGCCGCGATCTGCGCGTCCTCGACGGCGACGGCGCGGCAACTCTCGACTTCGACGTCACGAACGTCGTGCATCGGAACGCCGACGTGCGCCTCGGCGACGGCCCGAACCTCTTCTCGGTCGATCGCGGGCTGGACGTCGGTGGCGACCTCGTGATCCACGGCGGTTTGGACGACGACACGGTCGAGGTCGACGAGTTCGAGGAGGGTGAGATCACGGTGGGTGGCAACTTTCGCATCCTCACGGGCGAGGGCGAGAACCACGTGAACCTGGAGAACACGGACGTCACGGGCATCTTCCGCATCGTCGGCGGCGCGGATCGGAACTTCGTCCAGCTCCGGACGACCGTCTGCGCCGCTCTGCACGTCACGGACCTGATCGGCGCGTTCACGGTCTTCAACGCCGAGGCGGGCTGCGTCGTCGATGGCAACCTGAAGCTCGACTTCTCCCGGGGCACCGACAGGGCAACCCTCGAAAACATCGACGTCGGCGGATCGATTCGGATCGCGGCGCCGGGTGAACTCCAGCTCACGCTCGCGCAGAGCTTGGTGCACGGCAATCTCGGCGTCACGACGGGATCCGGGTCCGAAATCGTCGGGATCGACGCCTGCAGGATCCGTCGCGGCGCGGATCTCGACCTCGGTGGTGGACACAACCGGGTGTACGTCGCCGGTTCCTTGCTCGGAGAGTCGGGCGGAGACGTGATCGTCCGCACCGCGAACAAGGCTGACGAGGTCATCTTCGACCACGCGAACATCGTGAACGACCTGAGCGTGCTCCTCGAAGGTGGCGACAACCACGTAGAGCTGCTGGGTTCGGACGTGCTGCACGATTTGCTCGTCAAGACCGGCGACGGCGACGACCTGATCGTGCTCGACGCGACCACGGTCACCGGCCAGACGACGATCGACCACGGGGCGGGGAACGACGTCGTTCCATGAACCTGCGGGAGGCGGAACTCGAGGAGCATGCCTCGTCGCGTGCGCCTCATCGCGGCGATCATCGCGATCCGGCGCGTGAGGACGGATCGGCCCCGGCAGCGACGACGTGCGACCGCAGATCGCCCTCGAGGAAGTCCATCTCTCTGGGAGCGGTCAGCGTGAACCCCGCGTGGATCTCCATCCCCGCGCTCCGCAGCGCCTTCGCGGTACACGTACTGCAGGTGTGCGGCATGTGGTGCCGCCCCACGCCTTCGCGGAACTCACTGTCCCCGTAGATCCCGGGCCGCAGATCGACGAAGGTGCCCGCCGCGTCGCGCGCAAGGCTCGCGGCCAGGAACGCATGGGGTACCTCGCTGTCTTCTCGAACGCTCCGCCCGACGCGACGGTCGACGTCGCGGGCAGGACGCGATTCGACGTCGATCTGCGCCGCTGCTTCGGCGTCGTGAAGGGACGCGTCCTGCGCGGCGGTGTTCCGCTCGCGGACGCCGAGGTCGCGCGGCTCTCCGACCCGACGGCCGACTACGGCGAGCTCGACTACCCGTGGACCAGCGCGCTCGACACCGTGACGACCGACGCGGACGGAGCGTTCGATTTCGGCCTCGTGCGTCCCGGCGTCGCGATCGTCATCGTGACCGCGAATGGGTCGGGCGCGGGCGACCTCCTCGCGAGCACGCCGGTCACGGTCGTC
>CAZBOK010000185.1:7871-9107 GCA_964493525.1 uncultured Phycisphaeraceae bacterium
CCGGCGCCGACGGAACGGTCGCGTTCGACGCGATCCTGCCCGGACCCTGCGCGATCGACATCGGTGCGATCGGATTCGCCGAGCGACCGCCGCTCGTGACGGAGTTGAAGCCGGCCGGGGCCGGAGAGAACTTCGTCGAGATCGCTTTGAAGCGCGAGTAGCGATCCTGCTCGGGAGCTGACGCGCGCACGCACTCGCACGCGAACGGGCGCGTGAACGGGCGCGCGGACGGGCGGGTGGATCGTTGGGGGGCGCGTTCTCGCGATCGCTTACGTTTGCGTTTCCGTTCAGGGGGTTCGCGCTCGCGCGCGCGCTTCCCCGAAAACGTCCGCTTCGCACGCGAGCGCTCGCGTGCCCACGCCCCCCAACGACCACGCGCCCGTGCCCGCGCGCGTGCACACGCGCGCGCGCTCCCGTAACGGGGACTGCCCTGCGGAGCGCACTCATCGGACCGTTCGTTCGATGGAGGAATATCGGCGCGGGCGCCCCGGGCGACTCAAGCGGGAACCGGCGCGCTCACCGCTTGCGCGCGAGCAGCCAGTCCACGGCGGCGCCGAGCTGGTCGTTCACGATCAGCGTGTGTCCGACGTTCTCGAACTCGCGCAGCTCGACGTTCTCTTTCCCAGCCGCGCGCAACGCGTCGACGATCGTGCGCGTCCGCGACGGCGCCATGATCGGGTCGAGCGCCCCCTGCATATAAAGGAGGGGCGGCAGCTCGGCGCCGGGCGCGAAGGCGCGGCCGCCGGAGAAGCACACGCATCCCGCGAACAGGTCGGGCTCGGTCTCGATGATCCGCGACGCGGCGACCGCGCCGAGGGAATGACCGATCAGGTACACGCGCGATGCGTCGACCGGATACTCGGCGGCGATCCGCTCGATCAACAGCGTGATCGACTCGGGCGCCTCCGTGAACACGTAGGACAACGGCGAGACCACCAGGAACCCGCGCTCTTCCGCGAGCCGCTCGATCCGACCGGCGCCGTATCCGTCGAGCCACATGTTCTCGTCGCCGCCGGCGCCGTGCAGCACGATCACGAGCGGGGCCGGGTCCTTCCCGCACGCTCGCTGCGGAGCGAACACGCGCAGCGGGAGCCGCGGGCCGAGATCGATCGTGCGCCACAGATCGCCCGCGCGACGGCGGTACGGGTCGATGCTGTCCGCGAGCGCGTCGATCTCGGCGGCGACCTCGGCCGCGATGCGGAACGGGTCGAGCACCCACTGCGTCGTCGTCATCTC
>CAZBOK010000186.1:0-7880 GCA_964493525.1 uncultured Phycisphaeraceae bacterium
AGCACGCGATCATGACCGCGCCCGATCGGATCTCGCCCGCTGCGCTCGCGCGTCTCCGCTTCCTGTACCCCGATCGGTTCCCCGCCGCGCGGAAGGCGCCTTCCCGGAAGGGCCGGCGCCGATAAGGTGCTCGCATTGCGCGGAACCCGGAACCGACCGGACTGCGAACGACGTTTCCTCGACTCCGACCGGGGTGTCGCCGTAGTCGGCCGCCTTTTTCGCGGCCCCGCGATTGCAACGGCCCGAGCCGCACGAGAATCCGCGCACCGAATCGCTGGAAGGAGAGACCGAATGTCCCGCACGAGCCTGTCGTCCCGAATCCTGCGTGCCGTCCGTCCGACGGCCGCGGCGATCGCGCTGTTCGCGATCCCGTCGACGTTCCTCGCCGCGTCCGCTGCAGACGAACCGGCAAAGAGCGCTCGCTCGCTCGCCGACGCCGTGACGTCGGACGTCCTCCTCTATGGAGACATCGACGTCGGCAAGGCGGTGAGCGAGTGGAAGAGTCTCGATGCCGTTCGGCTGTGGAATGACGCGGCGGTGCAGGAGTTCTTGGCGCCGGCGCTCGAATCGATGAAGCAGAACCGCGCGCGGTTGAACGCGATGACCGCGATGCTGCAGGCCTACGGGATGCCGGACACGATCCGCGGCAAGCTCTCGATCGCGGTGTACGGGCTCGGCACGAGCACCAACAACTCCGAGTTCCACTGGTTCGATGCCGCTCATCCGCCGGAGTCGCCGACCGAGTTCGGCGGCGGCCCGGGTGCATCGACGTCGATCGAGGAGGGCGGCAAGACGACGATTCATGCGACGTTCCCCGACCTCGTGTTGTCGGTCGATTCGTCCGGCCGCGAGGCGTTCGACGCCGCGATCGGCCGCGCGCTCGAGCTCGCGGGCGACGTGAAGTCGACCGAGATCGACGTCGACGGCGTGAAGGTGAAGGAGACGCGCATCCCGATCCAGATCGAGCTCGGTCTCGAGGTCGTGGTCTACACCGGCTTCGCGGGCGACACGTGGGTCGCGGCGCTGCGCAAGGATCGCGCGGCCGACACCCTCAAGCGTCTCGGCGCGGAGTCGATCGCACAAGACGCGCTCTCGCAGACGAGCGGCTTCCAGCGTTGGCACGGCGCGACGTCGCGCGGCGGCGAGGTGTTCCAGGGTCTGATCGCGCCGAAGAGCGTCGCGCAGTTCGCGAGCAAGATGGCGGGCGGCCAGGCGGAGTTCGCGCAGGCGATGGCGGCGGGGCTCGGCGACGTCGAGACCGCCGGGCTGTCGCTCGCGTTCGAGGGCGGTCGGCTCCGCGAGAGCGTGAGCGTCGTGCTGCCGAAGGAGAAGCGCGGGTTCCTCAAGTTGTTCGACGGCGCGAAGCCGGCCACGCCGGTCGCGAGCGCGATTCCCGCCGGGGCGAACTTCGCGTTCGCCTTCGACCTCGACGTGGCGACGCTCGTCCAGCGCGCGATCGACGCGCTCGAGGAGATCCAGCCCGGCACCAAGGCCGCGGCCGATCAGCAGATCGCCGGAGTGCAGAGCCAGTTCGGCATCGATCCGCGCGGCGAACTGCTCGATGCGCTCGGCTCGCAGGTCGTGATGTACGCGTCGCTGCCGAAGAGCGGCATCATCCCCGACTTCGGCGGCTCGATCGCGGTGAAGGACGAGGCGAAGTTCTCCGCGCTCGTCGAGAAGCTGAAGGGGTTCGCCGGCGAAGGGTCCGGGTTGAAGCTCACCGACCTGCCGATCAAGGATCGCACCGGCGCGTTCTACCTCTCGATCCCGAATGCGCCCGTCAGCCCTGCGTTCTGCCTCGCCGACGGCCGCTTCCATTTCGCGTCGTCGGGCGGCGCGCTCAAGAAGGCGCTCGCGAAGACGGGCGACGCGTCGAAGTCGATCGCGACCGAGAGCAAAGACTTCCAGCGCTGCCTCGCGAGCAACGTCGGCCAGGCCGGCGGCGACGTCACCGGGTTGATGTACATCGACCTGCAGAAGGGACTCGAGTTCGGGCTCGGCTTCGCGCCGCTCGCGCTCGGACAGTTGCCGGTCAAGCTCGACGCCGCGCTGATGCCGGATGCCGACACGTTGAACCAGTACGTCTCCGGCTTCCTCGTCACGATGCGCAACTCGAACGACGTGCTCGTGATGGACTCGTCGTCGCCGATCGGCGGCGTGTTCACGCTCGGCGCGATCGGCGCGGCCGCGGCGAACCCGATGATGTCGCCGCCGGTGACGCGCAGCGCGCCGCCGCAGCCCGCGCCCACGCAACCCGCGCCGGTGCCCGTGACGCCGTCCGCGCCGCCGGGATCGGACCAGCCGTTCGTCGGGATCATGCCGGTGCCGGGCGGCAGCAACGTCGGCCTGTTGGTCACCGTCGCGCCGAACGGCCCCGCGGCCGACGCGGGCATCGCGGACAACGACGTGCTGTTGAAGGTCGACGACTTGAAGGTGCGCAGCTCCGGCGATTTCTACGCGATCCTGAAGGGCAAGGCGATCGGCGAGAGCATCGTCGTCGAGGTGATGCGCGGCGAGGAGCACTTCACCGCCGAGATCACGATCGGTCGACGCGGCGACTACATCCAGGGCTCGGGCAACGACTGAGCGCGACGTCGCCGAAGTGACGACTTCTCCCGAGGCGCGAGACGACGCGCGGCGCGCGGGCGGTGCCAGACCGCCGACGCCGCCGGGACGCCGGCTGCTCGTCGCCGGCGTCTTCCTGCTGCTCGTTCCGATCATCTTCCTGCTGATCGAGCAGGACGACGTCTCGCGCGTCGGGCTCGAACGGCCGGAGTGGATCCTCCTCGGGCTGCTGCTCCTCGCGCGGCTCGCGGTGTTCGTGCGATCCGGCCTCCGGCTGTTTCCGCTGCTCGACCTGCCGCTGCTCGGCTTCGTGTTCGTCGCGACCGGCGGCGAGGACAGCCCGCTCGATCCGGCGCTGTTCTTCGTCTACGCACTGCTCGCGCTCTACCTCGGGCGCGCGCCGCTGCGGCGCCGCAACGTCGCGTCGCCCGTGATGTTCCTGGTCGGCATCGTGGTGATGTCCGCGATCGTCGTCGTGCACGACTACCGCAGCACGCGACAGACGATCGTCGCCGCGCGCGAGGAACTCGGCGCGCGCGTCGACGGAGTGCGGGCGTCGATCGACGACGCATTGTTCGAGCGCGGATCTCACGACCCGCTGTTCGAGAACCTGCGACGACGCATCGACGAGGACCGCCGCGAGGACGAGCTGGTCGCGAAGGCGACGTACTTCCAGCGCACCGAAGGCGAGATCACGCCGACGCCCGACACGTTCGACGGCGGGTACGAGGAGTTCGTGCGGGACTTGGAGGAGCGTTCGCGAGCGCTCGCGTCCGTGCGCGATCTGATCCGCGCCGACGTGTCCCGCGACGAGGCCGACGAGATGCGGGAGCAGGTCGGGCGCTCGTTCGAGGAGACCGACGACCGGATCCTGCTCGTTTATCACGGGCTCACCGCAGCGACGAACGACCTTGCGGAGCAGACGACGATCGCGTCGACGGCGGACACGACGATCGCGGCGACCTACGGCAACCTCATCTTCGACGACTTGTTCCACTCGCTCTCGGACGTGAAGGTCACGCAGCAGAACGCGAAGCAGGGTCTCGACGAGTTCCTCGCCGCCGTCGATCGCGCGGCAGCGCTCGAGGACGATTACCGCGCGCGCATGAAGCGGACGCTGATCGAGCGGCTCGCCGTCGCCGCACTCGTGCTCGCGACGCTGTCGCTGGTCGGCGGGTTGCGTTGGCGGTTCGAGAGCGAAGTGCGGTCGCGCGAGCAGGCGCGCGCGGAGATCGAGGTCGCGGCGCAGGAGCGCGAGAAGGAGAACTGGATCGCGCTCACCGCCGGGCTCACGCACACGGTCGGCAACGACATCCTCGCCTATGACGCCTACGCCGAGGAGGCGCTCGACGCGCTCGCGGACCACGGCGCGCGGCATCCCGACCTGCCGCCGGTGATCGAGAAGAACCTCCGCTTCATCCACGAGTCAAACAAGGCGCGCCTCGCGTTCATCAAGTTCCTCGACGAGTTCGCGCGCGCGCGCAAGCGCGTCGGCGCGGGAGCGCGGCCGGCCGGCCTCACCGCGATCCCGATCGAGTCGCTCCTGCGCCGCGTGCGCGCGCAGGTCGGGCGCACCGAGATCGCCGACCTGCCGCGCGACTCGAACGACCCGCAGGTCGTCGCGCAGATCAAGAAGCTCACCGAGCTGCCGCTCGACGTCGCGTTCGCGTCGGATCGCGAGGACGACCGCACGATCACACGCGGGCAGCGCGGCGTGCTCGAGTTCTTCTGCTACGAGCTGTTCAAGAACGCCCTGCGCAACGGCTCGGGCGAGCGCCCGCTGCGCGTCGAGGTCGAGAAGTCCGCGGGACGCGTGCGCCTGCGATTCTTGAACGACCTCGCGGTGACGCGGATCGAGAAGGGCGGCCGCACGCTGTTCCAGTTGCCGCGCTACTCGACGATGGAGCCGTGCGGCGACGACGAGTTGAGAGCGCGGGTGGAGGCGATCCTCGCCGACTGCTTCGAGCCCGGACGCGGTGGCGGCACCGGCCTCGGCCTGTTCCTGATCCGCTACTTCGCGCGCGAGTACTATTCCGGCTCCGTGTCGGCGCGCCTCGCGGATTGGAGCGCGCGAACCGTGGCTTTCGAGCTCGATCTGCCGGACGACCTGGAATCCGTGAAAACTGCCGAGGCGCGAACGTGAGCAAGGTGCGCGTGCTGTTCTGCGACGACTCCGCGGGAGTCGTGAAGGGCTTCGAGAAGAACGTGGCGCAACCGCTCGCGGACGCGATCGAGGCCGTCACCGCGGCGAGCGTCGCGGGCGTGAAGCAGCTCGTCGAGCGCGGGGAGTCGTTCGACGTCGTCGTCACCGACCTCAACTTCGACAAGGTCGGCGGCGGGCCGAAGGACGGCCTCGAGGTGATCCGCATCGCGCGCGAGGAGTGGCCCGGCTGCGAAGCGATCCTGATGACCGCGTACGAAGGCTCGCTCGATGTACGCGACGGCCAGCGGCTCGCGCGGTGGGGCGTCGGCGAGGACGCGCTGCTCGCGAAGACCGACGCGGAAGATCCGGGCACGACGTGGCTGCGCCTGCGCGAGCGGATCCACGGCCTCGCGCTCAAGGTCCGCAGCACGCGCGATCAGGTGAAGGAGCTGAAGCAGGAGAATCGATTCCTGCGCGAGTCGTTCGCCGGCGACAGCGTCGAGTGGGTCGCGTCGCGCACGATCCCCGACGCCGCGCGCGAGCTGCGCGAGGACGCGGAGTCGTTCCTCGAAGGCCAGGCGGGCCGCTCGTTCGCGATGCGCGAGACGTTCCGCAAGATCCGCCGCGCGGCGATGGTGCCGAGCGACGTCCTGATCCTCGGCGCCACCGGCACCGGCAAGGATCTCGTCGCCCGCGCGATCCACGCGCTGTCGCCGCGCGCGAAGCGGCCGTACGTGAAGGCCGACCTCACCACGACGTCCGGCAACCTCGTCGAGAGCGAACTGTTCGGCCACGAGAAAGGCGCGTTCACCGGCGCCGACACCAAGAAGGAGGGGCTGATCGCCGCCGCCGAGGGCGGCACGTTCTTCCTCGACGAGATCGGCAACGTGTCGCCGGACATCCAGGCGAAGCTGCTCCGCGTCCTCGAGGACCGCAAGTACCGCTCGCTCGGCAGCACGCGCGATCGCACCGCCGACGTCCGGTTCATCGCGGCGACGAACCTCGACCTCACGCGCGCCGTCGACGACGGGAAGTTCCGCGCGGACCTGTACGAGCGCCTGAACGTCGTTCGCGTCGAGCTGCCGTCGCTCGTCGATCGCCTCGAGGACGTGCCGCTGCTCGCCGTGCTGTTCCTCGACGAATTCCGCAAGAAGTTCCGCGCCGACGGTTTTCGGCGCATCGACGCGGACGCGCTGCGGTTGTTGATGGACCAGGACTGGCCGCGAAACGTCCGGCAGTTGAAGCACGCGATGGAACGGCTGTTCTCCGAGATCGAGCCCGAGACCGAGACAGTGACGCGCGACGTGGTCGCGCGCGTGATCGAGGCGAAGCCGGCGCGCGTCGGCGGCGAAGTGCTCTCGGGCGCGGACGTGTTCCGCCGCATCGTCGCGTGCGAGTTCTCGCTGACGCTCGCGGACCTGAAGCGGAAGTATGGCGAGGAGGTCGTGAAGGACGTGGTGCGGCGCGCGATGATCCACTTCCGCGGGCTTCCGGACGGCGACGAGTGCGCGCAGTACTTCGGCGGCTCGACGGCGAACGCGTGGCGCCAGTTCGCTTTCCAGCTCGGCATCACCTGGAAATCGGTCCGCGGCCAATAACCCGGGAGGTCGCTCGTTAGTGCGAAGTAACCCGCATCGGTCGACTCGAGGGCGACGATCCTTCAGCGGAAGCGCACTTGCGACCGATCGGAGATCGCGGGACACTCGGCACGCGAGGTGTGACGAACGAACGCCATGACGCGAACCCACCGGATCCTGACCAGCGCCCTGATCGCGGCTCTTGCCGCGGCTTCGGCGCTTGCCGCGCCGCCGAAAGCGGCCGCGACGGATCCGGGCGAGCTGCACGCGGGCGCGCGCGGCGGCGGCGGCGGGGAGCACCAGCACGTCTGGGTCGCGAAGTCCGACAAGAAGTGGGTCGATCCGGTCAAGCGCAAGGAACTGGTCGGCTACGACGCGGACGGGAAGCCCATCTACAAGGAAGTGATCGTGCAGCCCGGGTACTGGAAGACGATCACCTTCTACGTCTGCTCGGTCTGCGGGAAGAAGAAGAGCTGACGAGCGCGCCGCGCGGCGAGTGATAACGTGTCGCGTCCCATGGGCGACACGTTCCGCCTGCGCTGGGTCAATCGAGAGCGCGGCGTTCTCTTGTTCCACGTCAACGGCGTCGTGACCGTCGGGCGAACCGACGAGAACGCGATCGTGCTCGACGAGGACGGCGTGTCGCGGCGGCATTGCGCGTTCGAACCGACGCGCGCGGGCCTCGCGGTGAAGGACCTCGGCTCGACCAACGGCGTCTATCTGAACGGCGCGAAGGTGAAGGAAGGGCTCGCGCGCGCGGGCGATCGCATCCTCGTCGGCCGCTGCCAGCTCGAGGTGTGCGGCGAGAACGAGACGGCAGACGCGATGAACCCGGCGCGCACGCAATCGCTCGGCTCGACGACGATCGAGATCGCGCTGCGGCCGGACGCCGGCAGCTACCCGTCCGCCGCTCCTGCCGCGGCGCGCTCGCTCGATCATCTGAAGGCGCTGCGGCGCGTGATGGACGCGATCAACGCGCACGGCACGCTCGACGGGAACGAATCGCTCCTGTCATCGGTGCTCGACGCGGTGCTCGACGCGCTCGAGTTCGATTTCGGCGCCGTGTTCCTCGGCGTCGATCCCGCGGCTCCGCCCGCGGCGAGCCGCTCGCGCGGCACGGCCGGAGTCTTCGACGCGCACTCGCGCGCGAGCCGCACCGTGCTCGATCGCGTGTTCACGAACGGCGAGTCGATCCTCGCCAACGACGTCGCGAGCGACAGCGGGTTGAAGGACGCGAAGAGCATCGCCGGATCCGCGGCGACGCGCATCCTCGCCGCCCCGCTCCTGCTCGCCGACCGAGTGATCGGAGCGCTCTACTTCGCGGCGCTCCCGGGCAGCCGCCCGCTCACCGAGTCGGAGCTGCACCTCGTCACCGTCGTCGCGCGCGCGCTCGGCCTCGCGTCCGACAACGCGCGGCGCGGCGAGCGTCTGCGCGCCGAGGCCGCGACGCTCCGCGCGACCTTGGCCGGCGACGTCGAGATCGTCGGCACTTCGGCTCCGCTGCTCGCGGTCGCCGACACGGCGCGCCGCGCCGCGCGCTCGCCGGCGCCGATCCTGATCGGCGGCGAGACCGGAACCGGTAAGGAGCTGCTCGC
>CAZBOK010000186.1:7980-9055 GCA_964493525.1 uncultured Phycisphaeraceae bacterium
CACGCGATCCACGCGTGGAGCGATCGCGCGCGCGGGCCGTTCCTCGCGATCAACTGCGGCGCGCTGCAGGACACGATGGTGGAGAGCGAGCTGTTCGGCCACGAGAAGGGCGCGTTCACCGGCGCGCTCGAGCGCCGGATCGGCAAGTTCGAGCTCGCGGACAAGGGCACTCTCTTCCTCGACGAGGTGGCGGACCTCTCGCTCGACGCGCAGGTGAAGCTCCTGCGCGCGCTCGAGGAGAAACGCTTCTTCCGGATCGGCGGGAGTCGCGAGATCGCCGTCGACGTGCGCGTGATCGCCGCATCGAACAAAGACCTGCGCAAGGCGATCGAGGCCGGTCGCTTCCGCGAAGACCTCTGGTATCGCGTCCGCGTGATCGAGCTCGTGATGCCGCCGCTGCGCGAGCGCAAGGCCGACGTCGCGCCGCTGTCGAAGCATCTCCTCGCCCGCTTCGCCGCGCGCGACGGTCGCCGCGCTCCGACGCTGACGCCCGCCGCGCTCGCGCGTCTCGAGGACTACGCGTGGCCGGGGAACGTCCGCGAGCTGCGCAACGTTCTCGAGCGCGCTTACCTCCTCGCGCCGGCGGATCGCATCGCGGTGGAAGACCTCGCACTCGATCGGCCGAGCGCGACGGCGCCGACGACGCCGGGCGCGACGCGATTGATCAGCCTCGCCGACATCGAGAAAGAGCACATGCGCGCCGTCCTCAAGGCCGTCGGATTCAACAAGGTCCGCGCCGCCGAGATCCTGGGGATCGGTCGAACGAGCCTGTACGAGAAGATCAAGCTGTACGGGATCGGCGAGGACGCGGAAGAATGAGCCTCATGCGGACGGCTCCCGCGCAGATCACGTGCGCGTGCGGCCACGCCTTCACCGTGCAGGACGACGGGAGCGGCGCGGCGCACTCGTGCCCGCAGTGCCAGGTCGCGAACGTGCTCCCGCGCGTCGCGCCGGGCGGCGCGTCGAGCGACGGCGCGAAAGGGACCACGTCGACGTTCCGCGCGACGGCCGTGCTGCGCCCGTCCACCGTGCTCGTCGGAGCGCGGCGACCGTCGCGCGCGGCGAAGCGGGCGAG
>CAZBOK010000187.1:0-9031 GCA_964493525.1 uncultured Phycisphaeraceae bacterium
GAGTCGCTCGTGCTCGACGTGCGCGAGCCGGACCGCATCCGCGAAGCGTTCGACGCGATCGCGGCGAAGCACGGCGGCATCGACGTGCTGATCAACAACGCCGCGGGCAACTTCATCGTGCCGTCGCTGCGCTTGAAGCCGAAGGCGTGGCGCGCGGTGATCGACATCGCGTTGTCGGGGACGTTCTTCTGCAGTCAGGCGGCGGGCCGCGTGATGGCCGAGAGCGGGCGCGGCGGTTCGATCGTCAACATCGGGGCGACCTACGCGTGGACCGGGATGCCGGGCGTCGTGCACTCCGCGGCGGCGAAGGCGGGCGTGCTCGCGATCACGCGCACGCTCGCGGTCGAATGGGCGCCGCACGCGATCCGCGTCAACTGCGTCGCGCCGGGGCCGTTCGACAGCCACGGCGCGGAGAAGAACCTGTGGCCGACGCCCGCAGCGCGCGCGGCGATCGAGCGCACGATTCCCACCGGCCGGTTCGCGAGCGTCGACGAGGTCGCCGCGGCGGTGCTGTGGCTCGCGTCCCCGGCCGCGCCGTCCGTGACCGGCGACTGCCTCGTGATCGACGGCGGGCAGTCGCTCGGCCGATCGATGTTCGACGTCATCCCTTCGTGAACTTCGGCCGGCCGTCCTGGTTCGCGAGCCGCTCGACGACGCGGCACGTGAAGCGTGCGATCCGCTCGATCTTCTCGGCGTCGCACTTGTCGGCGGTGTCGGTCGGCTTGTGGTAGTCCTCGTGATCGAGCACGCCGAAGTAGAGGATCGGGATGCCGGCGTCGCCGAACGACGCGTGATCGCTGCCGCGCGTCCACTCGGGGTCGGTCTCGTGGTCGTAGAACAACTTCACCTTCTCGGCGGTCGCGAGCGGCTCGAGGTCCGGCTTCAGCTCCGGTGAATGCTGCGCGCCGCAGACGCGCAACTCTTCCGTCACGCCGCGGCTCACCATGTCGAGGTTGACCATCGCGACGATCGCGTCGATGTCGACCGTCGGTTTCTTCACGAAGTACTTGCTGCCGAGCAGGCCGGACTCCTCGCCGTCGAAGGCGATGAACAGGATGCTGCGCTTCGGGCGCGGGGCGAGCGTGAACGCGCGCGCGATCTCGATGAGCGACGCCGAGCCCGAGGCGTTGTCGTCGGCGCCGTGGAAGATCTTCTTGCCGACGGCGCCGAGGTGGTCGAAGTGCGCGCCGAGGACGACGAACTCCTTCTTCAGCTTCTCGTCGCTCCCTTCGAGCAGACCGATCACGTTCGCCATCTTCTTGCTGCCGCGGTCGAACGCCTGGCGGAACTCCTTCGACCCCTTCGGCGCGAGCTTCAGCTCCTTGAACGCGCGCTCCATGTAGGTCGCGGCCATGCGGCCGCCGTCGGTGCCGGCGCCGCGGCCCTCGAAGTCGTCCGACGCGAGGGTCTCGACGTGCTTCATCAGGCGCTGGCGCTCGATCGAGAGGACGGCCGCATCGAGGCTCGGCTGCGATGCCGGGACGTCGTCGCGCGCCGCGGCGCGCGCGATCGAGGAAGCGATCCCGGGCGCGAGCAGGACGCCGGCGAGCGCGGCGGACACGGCGGCGACGGACGAGCGACGGGCGATCGACATGGCAGCTCCGGCGGGCGGCGACTCTCGGGCGCAGATCATGCCGGGAGCGCGCGCACGCGTCGAAGCGTTTGTCGGACCACGAGCCGCGAGCGCGTCTGAGTCCCTTGCCATGATCCCGTATGATCCGCGCCGTGCCGGGCGAACGCGAACAGGTCACTCTGCTCCTGCAGAAGGTGAAGCACGGCGACTCGAGCGCCGCGGAGGAGCTGTTCCGCGTCCTCGCGCACGAGCTGCACGCGATGGCGGAGCAGAAGCTGAAGGACCAGCCGAAGGGGCACACGCTGCAGCCGACGGCGCTCGTGAACGAGGCCTACCTGCGCTTGATCGGGCAGGAGGGCGGGCTGTGGGAGGGGCGGAAGGCGTTCTTCGCCGTCGCGTCGCGCGCGATGCGCTCGGTGCTCGTCGATCACGCGCGCCGCAAGAACGCGGCGAAGCGCGACGCCGGCGCGCGGACCGATTTGTCGGACTCGCTGGTCTGGGCGGACGATCCGTCGCTCGACCTGGTCGCGCTCGACGAAGCGCTGGTCCGCCTCGAGGAGTTCGACCCGCAGCTCGCGAAGATCGTCGACCTCCTCTTCTTCTGCGGGCTCACCGCGGAGGAAGCGTCCACGGTCCTCGATTGCTCGTCGCGCACCGTGGAGCGCGGCTGGCGCACGGCGCGCGCGTGGCTCTTCCGCCAGCTCCACGGCCCCGGCGGCTCCGGACCGCAGCCCACGGAGTAGGCCCGTGACCGGCGATCCCGCCGGCGACGCGTGGGCGCGCGTGCGCACCGCGTTCGAGGCCGCGCTCGATCTCCCCGAGGCCGAGCGCATCGATTTCCTCGCCAACGCGTGCGGCGACGATGCCGAGCTGCTGCGCGCGGTCGTGCACCTGCTCGCATCCGACCACCGATCGATCCGCTTCCTCGTCAACGGTCCGGGGTCGCAGTTGCGCGCCCCGCCGCCGCCCGAGTCGACGCGCGGAGCGGGCGCGGCAGGCTGAACCGCTGGAAGCGTCGGTAAGCTCGACGCCGATGTTCAAGGATGCGGTCTTTATCTTCCTCACGTCCCTCGCGGGCGGGCTCCTGCCGCTGACGGTGCGTTGGACCGAGCGGTTGATGCACGCCGTGCTCGGCCTGTCGACCGGCGTGTTCCTCGGCGCGGTGTTCCTGCATCTCCTGCCGGAGGTCGCGGAGCTCGATCACGCGGCGCCCGGCGCGCCGGCGGACGCGCACGGCCACCTCACCGTCTGGTTGTTCGTCCTGGTCGGGGTGCTCGGCGTCTACCTCATCGAGGCGGTCGCGCTGCGTCACGACGAGCACGCGGACGATCTGCATCGGCATCGATCGGTGAGCTACGCGGCCCTGCTCGGCCTCTCGATCCACTCGCTCACGAACGGCATGGGTCTCGCCGCGGCGGCGAAGATCGGCCTCGCGTTCCCCGTGTTCCTCTCGCTGATCTGCCACAAAGGCGCCGAGGCGTTCTCGCTGACCACGGTCTTCCAGCTCGCGCGGTTCGGCACGCGGCACCTCGTGGTGCAGGCGGTCCTCTTCGCGCTGATCTGCCCGATCGGCATCCTGGTCGGCGAGATCCTCACCGAGAGCCTGTCCGACCACGGCCTCGCGATCATGACGGCGCTCGCGGCCGGCACGTTCCTGTTCGTGTGCCTCTGCGAGCTGCTGCCCGAGGTCTTCCATCACCGGCAGGACATGGCGCTGAAGATCGCGCTGTTGGTCGCAGGCATCGGCGTGATGGCGCTGATCCACGCACTGGAGCCCGCATGAGCGCTTTCCTCGCCGAGTGGCTCCGGGCGATCTGGGCGATCCTCTGCGAGTCCGGCCCCTTCCTGATCGGCGGCTTCTTCCTGGCCGGGTTGATCAAGGTGCTGATCCCCGAGGAGAAGATCCACCGCCACCTCGGCAAGGACGACCTGCGCTCCGTCACGCTCGCCGCGCTGTACGGCGCGCCGCTGCCGCTCTGCTCGTGCTCGGTGCTGCCGACCGCGATGGCGCTGAAGCGCGCGGGTGCGAGCAAGGGCGCGACGACGTCGTTCCTGATCTCGACGCCCGAGACCGGCGTCGACTCGATCGGCGTCACGTGGGCGCTCATGGATCCGCTGATGACGGTCGCGCGGCCGATCGCCGCGATCCTCACCGCGATCGGCGCCGGGTCGATCGTCAACTGGATGGTGCGGCGCAAGCTCGACGTCGCGCCGGGCACGCCCGCCGCCGCGCCGGCCGCCGAGTCGTGCTGCCACGACGACCACGACCACGCACACGTGGCGCCCGCGGCGTCGCCGGCGCGGCGCTCCCGGCTGCTCGAAGCCGTGCGATATGCGTTCGGCACGCTGCTCGACGACCTCGTCCCGTGGTTCGTGCTCGGCTTCCTGGTCTCGGGGCTGATCACCGTGCTCGTGCCGGCCGACTTCTTCGGGAGCACGATCCCGAACGGCTGGCCGTCGATGCTGATCATGCTCGTGCTCGGCGTGCCGCTGTACGTGTGCGCGAGCGCGTCCACGCCGGTCGCGGCGGCGCTGGTCGCGAAGGGGCTCGACCCGGGCGCCGCGCTCGTCTTCCTGCTCGCCGGTCCCGCGACGAACTTCGCGACGATCCTGGTCGCCGGCAATCTGCTCGGCCGTCGCGTGATGTTCGTCTACGTCGCGTCGATCGCGGTCTTCTCGCTGCTCGCGGGCTGGGTCGTGAGCGGCCTCTATTCGTTCGGCGGCATCGTGCCGATGACGAGCATCGCGGCCGCGTCGGAGTCCGGGTTCTCGCTGGTGGCGCGCGTGTCGGGCGTCGTCCTGCTGACGCTGTTCCTCGCGAGCGCGGTCCGCATCCGCCTCGATGCGCGCTTCGGAGCGTGGCTGCGCGGCGCCTGCCGACCGCTCGGGTTCGACCCGACCGGGCGGGTCGCGAAGTCGCTCGCCGTGCTCGCGATCGTCGCGGCGTACGCATCGACCGCGTTCTCCGTGGTGAACCCCGGCGAGACCGCGTTCCTGCTGCGCTGCGGCCGGATCGCGCAGCGGATCGACGCGCCCGGGCTCGTCACGCACTGGCCGTATCCGATCGACTCGGTCGCGGTGGTGCGGCGCGACGAGATCCGCAGCGTCGAGCTCGGCTTCGACCGGACGGCCGCGTCGAACGGGAACTCCGGCGCCGCGACTTCCGACGTCGTGCCGCCCGATCCGTCGGCATCGGCGTTCGCCGCGGCGGGCGGCGTCGCGGTGCGCGACCTCGACGCCGAAGCCGAGGTGATGACGGGCGAGGAGAAGCTGCTGAAGATCGCCGACTCGATCCACTTCGACGTCCGCGACCCGTCGCTCATCCACTTCGGCGTCGACGATCCCGACCTCCTGATGCGCTCGTTCGCCGAGTCGAGCGTGCGGCAGGTGATCGGCAATCGCGGCGCGGACGAGACGCTGGTCGGGCAGTGGGACGATCTCGAGAAGGAGATCGGCTCGAAGCTGCAGTCCGACCTCGACCGCGTCGTCGGGAGCGGCGCGCTCGGCGTGCGCGGGTTCCTGCTGCTCGACGCGCACGCGCCGCCGCAGGTGCATTACGCCTACCGCGACGTCGCTTCCGCGCTCGAGGACAAGGACCGCGAGCTGCGCCGCGCCGACAAGTACCGCCGAGAGACGCTGGCGAACGCGCGCGCGGAAGCGGTGACGATCGAGAAGGCCGCGGACGGCGACAAGGAGCTGCGGCTCGCGCAAGTCACCGGCGAGGCGACGGCGTTCGCCGCGCGCGCGAAAGCGTTCCGCGAGAGCGAGCGCGTGTCGCGACTGCGGCTCGCGCGCGAATCGCTCGAGCGTGCGCTCGCCCGCGTCCGCGCCATCGTGTTGATGTCGCCGAACGTCGACCCCGTGTTGATGCAGTCGGCCGCGAGCGGGGGCGAGAGCGCGATGCCGTCGTCGGCCGCGCCGCGCGTCGTCCCGCGCGACGCTTCGTCGAGCGAGAGCGGCAAGCCGGGCTCGAACGGCAACTCGAACCGCAGTTCGAGCGAGGAGGAGTGATGAAGACCCTGTTCCGCCTGGCCGTCGCGATCGGCGTCGTCGTCCTTCTGATCTGGACGTGCGGGTTCCAGGTCGCGCCGAACGAGACCGTGATCGTCGCGCGCTTCGGCTCGCCGCGCCAGGTCGTGACGGACGCGGGCCTGCATTGGAAAGCGCCCGCGCCGATCGACACCGCGATCCGCATCGATCGACGTCTGCACGTGCTCGACGCGCCGTCGGGCGAGTTCCTGACCTCGGACAAGAAGAACGTGATCGTCGGCGTCTTCCTGTGCTGGCGCGTCGCGGACGCGCAGCGGTTCTTCGTCACGCTGAACAACCGCGCGAGCGCCGAGGCGCGCTTGACCGACCTCCTGCGTTCGGTGACCGGCAACGAGCTGTCGTCGCGGCCGTTCTCCGCGCTCGCGTCGCCGAAGACGGGCGAAGCGGTCATGGCGGAGATCGACGATCGTCTGACGCAGGTCGCCGCGGAGCGCGCGCTCCCGAGCTTCGGCATCGAGGTCGCGGCGGTGCGCATCAAGCGCCTGAACTTCCCGTCCCAGAACAAGGAGGCGGTGTTCCGCCGGATGGAAGCCGAGCGCGACAGCATCGCCGCCGGGTACCGCTCGGAGGGCAACGAGAACTACGCGCGGGTGAAGGCCGACACGAACCGCGAGGAAGCGCGCCTGCGCGCCGAAGCGGAGCGGAAGGCGGAGGAGCTGCGCGGCGAAGCCGACGCGGAGGCGACACGCATCTATGCCGAGGCCTACGCGAAGGACCCGGCGTTCTACGAGTTCAAGCGCTCGCTCGAGACGCTCGAGAGCGTGCTCGGCGGGAACTCGACGTGGGTGATCCCGAGCGATCACGAACTCTTGAAGGCGCTCTCCGCGGCCGGCATCCCGATCGTCCCCGAGAAGAACGCCACCGGCGCCGCGACCGACGGCGGTCCCCACAAGCAGGGCGGCTGATCGATGGCCGCGTCGCGCTCGCTCCGCTCGATCCTGTCGCGCGTCCTCCTGATCGCGTGCGTGCTGGCGGCGATCGCCGGCGCGGCGACGTCGGCGGTGTGGACGGTCGCGCAGGGCGAGCAGGGCGTCGTGCTGCGCGGCGGCGCGGTCGCGCGCATCGAAGGCCCCGGCATCCACGTCACGCTCCCGTGGCCGATCGAGACGCTGGTCGTGGTGCAGACCGGGCAACTGCAGACGATGCCGATCGGCTTCAAGCTGTCCGACAAGATGAACGGCGTGCCGCCGTCGCCCGACGAAGTGCAGTGGCTGACGGGCGACACGAACATCGTGGAGCTGCAGGCGACGGCGCTGTGGAGCGTGAAAGATCCGACCGCGTGGTTGTTCGGCGTCGCCGACGGGCCCCGCGCGCCGGGCGACTTCGGGCCGGTCAACCAGAACGAGCGCCGCTTCCTGATCCGCAAGGTCGCCGAAGCCGTGCTGACCGACCTGATCGCGACGCACACCGTCGACGACGTGCTCGGCAACGGGAAGACCGAGCTGCAGTTGAAGGCGCTCGACCGCGTGCAGACCGAGCTCGACCGCCTCGGCCTCGGTGTGTCGATCTCCGCGATCAACGTGACGGACGTGAACCCGCCGCTCGGCGTGATCGCGTCGTTCAACGACGTGTCGACCGCCCGCGCCGACAAGGAGCGTCTCGCCGCGGAAGCCGACGGATACACGAAGAAGCTCCTGCCGCAGGCGCGCGCCGCCGCGAACCAGGTGATCCAGGACGCGGAGACCTACCGCAACGACGTCGTGAACCAGGCGCAGGGCGCGGCCGCGAGCTTCACGCGGCTGCTCGATGAGGTGAACAAGAACCGCGAGCTGTCGCTGAAGCGGATGTGGTTCGAATCGGCAGGCCGCATCTTGTCGAAGGGGAAGAAGATCGTGTTCGAGCCGACGGCGGACGGGAAGAAGTTCCGCATCTACCTCGACGGGTGAACAGTCGGCGACGAGGAGCGACGCAGCGGTCGGGCCTCGCGGCCGGTCGAATGCCGGGCGGGATTTCTTCGCACGCTCTGAAGCGCCGGACGCGGATCGCGCGTCCGTATGATCCGGCGGCATGATCCGCACCGTCGCGTTGCAGTCCGGGCTCTGCGTCCTCGCGACGCTCGCTTCGTGCTCATCGATCGATCCGCCCGCGGCGCCGCCGGCGCTCATCGGCCGCGAGCGGTGGATCATCGAGCGCGTGTCGCGCGTGCGGGCGCTGCCGTTCCCCGACGGCGTGACGGTGACGTCGCGGTCGCGCGACGATCTGCGCAACGAGGTCGCGGCATCGGCGTCGGCGCCCGCGTCCGCGAGCGCGCCCGACGCGACGACATCCGACCACGTCGCGGAAGTGCTCGAGGCGTTCGGCATGGCGAAGGCCGACGCGGACGCGAAGAGCGGCTTCGGCGAGCTGTTTGGCGAAGCGGCGCTCGGGATCTACTCGCCGAACTCGCGCACCCTGACGATGATCGAATCGAACGACGCCGCGTCGGGCGAGCTGACGTTCGCGCACGAAACGGTGCACGCGATCGACGACGGCCGCTTCGGCATCGACCGCTACCTCGACCTCTCCGATTGCGATCTCGACCGCTGGATCGCCGGCCGCTGCCTCGTCGAGGGCAACGCGAAGCTGAACGAGATGGACTACGCGCTGCTCAAGACCGGACAGGACGCGTCGATGTTCCTGCCGCGCCTGACGATCTGGACCACACGCAACGAAGTGCTGCGCGGCGACTTCTCGATCCTCGCCGGCAGCGGCCCGCGGCGCGATCACGCGCTCGAGACGACGGCACCCGCGCTGGTGGGGATCCTCGTGCTGCCGTACGTCGCGGGGGCCGACTTCCTGCTCGAGCTGAAGAACCGGGGCGGCGAAGACGCCGTGAACCGCGCGTTCGAGAACCCGCCGCGCACGACGGCGGAGATCCTGCATCCCGAGCGGTACTACCGCGATCCGCCGCCGCGGCCCGCGCTCGTGATCGGTCCGCTCGAGGGCGCGCTCTCCGGCGCGACGCGCGTCGCGGACGGCACGCTCGGCGAGTACCTGACGCGCGTGTGGCTCGGCGACGGGCGCGGCGCGGTGTGGCCCGGTGTACTCTCCGACCCGGGCTGGCGCGCCGACCGGTTCGCGATCGCGCGCGTCGCGGATCGCCGCGTCGTCCTGTGGCATGCCGAGTGGGGGAGCGAGGACAACGCGATCAGCGCGCGCAACGCGGTGATCGAGCTGCTCGAGGATCGCGAGAACCGCCACGCGGAGGACCTCGCGACCGATCGCGCCGTGTCGACGGTCGCGATGAAAGGCGACACGCGCCACTGCGTGCGCGCGCGCGGCCGCGGTCTCGACGTCGTGTTGAACGCGACGCCCGAAGAATCGCTGGCGGCGCTCGCGACGCTCGCGCGCTGCGAGGCGCCGGCGTCCGAGGCGGCCGAGGGATCGATCCTGCGCACCCTTGCGGCGCCGTTCTTCCGCAGCGAGGAG
>CAZBOK010000188.1:0-9028 GCA_964493525.1 uncultured Phycisphaeraceae bacterium
GACCTGCACCGGCCCTTCATCGATCAACTCACCCGCAAGAACCCCGACGACCCGACCGGCCGCTCGACGATGCGCCGCGTGCCCGAGGTGCTCGACTGCTGGTTCGAATCGGGCTCGATGCCGTGGGCGCAGGTCCACTACCCGTTCGAGAACAAGGAGTGGTTCGAGCACCACTTCCCGGCGGACTTCATCGTCGAGTACATCGCGCAAACGCGTGGCTGGTTCTACACGCTGATGGTCCTCGCGACCGCGCTGTTCGACAAGCCGCCGTTCAAGAACGTGATCTGCCACGGCGTCGTGCTCGACGCCGACGGCGAGAAGCTGAGCAAGCGCAAGCAGAACTACCCGAGCCCCGATCAGGTGTTCGACACGCACGGAGCCGACGCGCTCCGCTGGTACCTCGTGTCGTCGCCGATCCTGCGCGGCAACAACCTCGCGATCGACGAGCAGGGCAAGGTGTTCGGCGAGGTCATCCGCCAGTCGATCCTGCCGCTGTGGAACGCGTACGCGTTCTTCTGCCTCTACGCGAACGCCGACGGCGTCACCGCGAAGTCGCGCGCCGACTCACAGCAACTGCTCGATCGCTACATCCTCGGCAAGACGCGCGTGCTCGTCGAATCGGTGACGCGCGCGATGGACGTCTACGACCTCCCGGCCGCGTGCCAGGAGATCTCGTCGTTCACCGACGCGCTCAACAACTGGTACATCCGCCGCAGCCGCGAACGGTTCTGGCGCGCCGAGAAGGACCAAGACAAGCAGGACGCCTACGACACGCTGTTCGCCGTCCTCACGACGGTGCTCAAGGTCGCCGCGCCGTTCCTGCCGCTGATCGCCGAGGAGATTTATCGCGGCCTCACCGGCGAGACGTCGGTGCATCTCGCCGACTGGCCGGACGTTTCCCGCTTCCCCAAGGACGACGCGCTGGTCGCCGACATGGACCTCGCGCGCGACGTCTGCTCGTCGGCGCTCGCGCTCCGCAAGGCGAAGGACCTCCGCGTCCGACAGCCGCTGAAGACGCTGACCGTGGCGGGCACGGGGACCGAACGGCTGACGCCGTACTTCGATCTCGTCCGCGACGAGGTGAACGTGAAGGAGGTCCGCCGCGCCGACAAGGTCGAGGACCTCGGGACGTTCGTGCTGCAGGTGAACGCGAAGCTGCTCGGCCCGAAGCTCGGCAAGGACGTGCAGCGCGTGATCGTCGCGAGCAAGAGCGGCGACTGGAAGTCGATCGACGCGACGACGGTCGAGGTCGCGGGCGTGAAGCTGACGGGCGACGAGTTCGCGCTGCGGCTGCAGCCGAAGGCCGGACTCGCCGCCGAGGCGCTGCCCGGCAACAAGGGCCTGGTCGCGCTCGACACCGACGTCACGCCGGAGCTCGAGCGCGAAGGGATCGCGCGGGACGTCGTGCGGTCGATCCAGCAGGCGCGCAAGGACGCGAAGCTCGACGTGTCGGACCGCGTGAAGGTTTCGCTCGTCGCGCCGGAGCGCGTCGTCGCCGCGGTGCGCGAGCACGAGCCGTTCGTGAAAGCGCAGACGCTGTGCGTCGAACTCCGCTACGAGCGCGAGGCGACGGGAGAGTTCGTCAGCAAGGCCGACCTCGACGGCGACGCCGTCGCGATCGGCATCACGCGCGTCTGACGTCGCGGCCCGACGCGAGAACCGCGTCGGCGACGCGGATCGCCTGGAGGCCCGCGCGCGCATCGACACGCGGCGCGCCCCGCTCGCGCACGCAACGCACGAAGTCCACGAGCTCGCGCTTCAGCGGCTCCTCCTGCGTCCCGTCGGCCGCGGTCACCTTCGGCAGTCCGCCGTCCGGTCCGAGCGCGGTGACCGCGAGCTTGCGCTTGTCGAGGTCGATGTCGAAGACCTGGCCCGCGCAGTAGACCCGCGTCCTGCGCGAGCGCTCGGCGGCGACGCGGCTCGCGACGAGGGTCGCGACCACGCCGTTCTCGAAGGAGAGTCGTGCTTCCGCCCAATCCGCGAGCGGACCGGACACGACGCCGGTGGTCGCCGAGACGCCCGTCACTTCGCTCTTCGCGAGCGCGCGCGCGAGATCGATGTCGTGGATCATCAGGTCGAACACGACGCTCGTGTCCGTGGAGCGGCCGGTGTGCGGCGTCAACCGCTCCATCGTGAGCGCGCGCACGCCGAGATCGCCGCGCGGCAGCAGCTCGAGCACCGGATTGAAGCGCTCGATGTGACCGACCTGCAGCACGCGCTTCGATGCGTCCGCGATCGTGACGAGTCGCTCGGCTTCGTCGAGCGTGGCGCACATCGGCTTCTCGACCATGACGTGCACGCCGCGCTCGAGGAACCGCTTGGCGAGCTCGAAGTGGAGCGGCGTCGGGGCGGCGATCGACACCGCGGCGAGATCCTGCGGGAGATCCTCGATGCGCGGGAGCCAGCTCGTCTTCCCCATCTCGGCGGCCGCGCGACCGCGCTCCTCCGACGGATCGACGACCGCGACGAGTTGGACGTCGTCGAGCGCGCCGAGGTTGCGCGCGTGATGTCGTCCGAGGCTGCCCGAGCCGATGACCGCGATCTTCGTCTTCGTCACAGTTTCAGGAGGCGTCGATGAGGGTGAAGGTGAGCACGGCTTCGGCGGCGAGCTTGTCGCCGACTTTCGCACGCGCCTGGACCTGGCCGATCGTGTCGCGGACTTTCGTCGCTTCGATCTCGATGCGGAGCTGATCGCCGGGGATCACGCTGCGCCGGAGCTTCACGCGGTCGATCGACCAGAGCACCGCGAGCTTGCCGGTGTTCTCGAGCCGGCGCAGCAGGAGCACGCCGGCGAGCTGCGCCATCGCCTCGAGGATCAGCACGCCGGGCATGATCGGCTGGCCCGGCCAGTGGCCCTGGAAGAATGGCTCGTTGATCGTGACGTTCTTCACGCCGACCGCGCGGCGGTAGCCCTCGAGCTCGATGACGCGGTCGATCAACAGGAACGGGTAGCGGTGCGGCAGCAGGTTCAGGATCTCGCGGATGTCCATGCCGGACTCGCGACCGATCTGACCCTGCACTTCGCGCGCCTGGATCTCCTGCACGATCGCCGAGACGAGCGCGCGGTTCGCCGAATGGCCCGAGCGCGTGGCGACGATCTTTCCCTGGATGTCCATGCCGGCGAGGAACAGATCGCCGGCGAGGTCGAGGATCTTGTGGCGCGCGAACTCGTCCTTGAAGCGGAGCTGGTTGTCGATCACCGTCCCGTTGTCGATGACGAGCGTGTTCGAAGTGTTCGCGCCCTGACCGAGCCCCTTCTCGCGGAGCGCGTCGACTTCCGCTTTCATCACGAACGTGCGCGCCGGCGCGATCTCGCGCGAGAACGTCTCCTCGTCCACGGAGACGTCGACGAACTGCGCGCCGAAGCCCGGGTCGGTGAGATCGAGCGTGTACTGCAGGCGCAGCTTCCCGGTCGCGTCCGGGAGCGCGGCGATCGTCGCGTTCTCCTCGGCGACGTGCAACGGGCGGTCGATGACGAACACCGGCCGGTCGGCGCGCTGCTCGACGGTGCCCGCCTTCTTGATCATCTCGACGAACGGGAGCGCGGAGCCGTCGAGGCCGGGCAGCTCGGGACCGTCGAGATGCACCTCGGCGTTGTCGATGCCGAGGCCGAGGAACGCGGCGAACAGGTGTTCGACCGTGTTCACTTCCGCTTCGCCGTTCTTGAGCGTCGTTCGTCGCGCGCCGAGGCCGAGGTAGTCGAGCGTCGCGGGGATGTGCGGCGCGTCCGGGAGATCGGAGCGCACGAACACGACGCCCTGGTTCGGGCCGGACGGCAGGATGCGGACGTGCGTCTCACGGCCGGTGTGGAGTCCGACTCCGGAGAACTCCACCGGCGAGCGCAGCGATCGCTGATTCCGCATCCGTCCGTTCACTCCGCGGCCGTCGCCGCCGAATCGATTCAGGGCGCGCGGTCGCGCCGCTCCAGTTCCACGATGCGCGCCTCGAGCTCTCGGACGCGTGCCAGAAGATCCGGGAGCTTGCGCACCGCAGCCTCTTCGCGGCGGCGCACGTGAACATCGCCAGCCGACATGCAACCGTACAGAATCGCGCCATCCGGAGCATCTTTCGAGATGCCGGAACGCGCGGCGGCCGTGACGCGGTTGCCGATCGTCACGTGGCCGGAAGTCGCCACCTGCCCGCCGAACAGTCCGCCCGCGCCGATCGTCGTCGAGCCGGAGATCCCGGCTTGCGCGGCGATCAGCGTGTGCGGGCCGATGCGGCAGTTGTGCGCGATCTGGCTCAGGTTGTCGATCTTCACGCCCTTGCCGATCCACGTGCGCCCGAAGCGCGCGCGGTCGATCGTGACGTTCGCGCCGATCTCGACGTCGTCGTCCACCACCACGGTGCCGACGTGCTCGATCTTCTCCGCGCCGTTCTTGCCGGGCCGGTAGCCGAAGCCGTCGGCGCCGAGCACCGAGCCGGCGTGGATCACGACGCGGTCGCCGATGCGGACGCGATCGCGCAGGACGACGTTCGGGTGCAGCGTGCAGTCTTTGCCGACGACGGCGTTCTCGCCGACGAACACGCCGGGCCAGATCACCGAGCGGTCGCCGATCGTCGCGCCGGCCGCAATCGTCGCGTGGGCCATCACGGTCACGTCAGGGCCGAGGCGCGCGGTCGGCGCGACCGACGCGTGCGGGTCGACGCCGCGCTTCAGGGGCGTCAGCTCGGGGCGGAACCAGTCGACGAGCGAGTCGATCGCGCGCTCGGGATCCTTCACGCGGATCATCGGCTTGCCGACGCTCTCGAACTTCTCGGGCACGAGCAGCGCGGCGGCGCGCGTGCTCCGCGCGAGCGCGAGATACTTCGGCGACGCGACGAACGAGAGCTCGCCGTCGCCCGCATCGGCGAGGCCGTTCAGCCCGGTGATCGCGACGTCGCCCGAGCCGTCGACGACGGCGCCGAGTCGTGCGGCGATCTCGTTCAGAGTGCGGGCTTTCACCATCGAGCTCGACGGGGTTCCGTGGATCGCGACGTCCCGCGCCGGCGGCGTCAGCGGTTCAGGATGCTAAGGATGGTCGAAGTGATGTCGAGCGCGGGATCCGCGTAGAGCACGTCGCGCAGGTACATCTCGGCCGACACCTGCTCCTGCGTCTTGCCCTGGAAGTCGCCCTTCCGGAGCTGCAGCACGACCTCGATCCCCTGCGCCTTCGCGTACTCCGCGATCGCCGCGTTCGCCTGGTCCCATGCCGCCTTCTGCGAGTCGGTGATCTTGCGCATCCGCTCGCGGTCCTTCTCGTCGAAGTCCTGCTGGAACTCGAGCTTCTTGCGATCGAGCTCGCGGCTCTTGGTCTTGAACTCCTCGGAGTCGGGTTGGAAGAGCTCGAGCGCGCTCTCCTCCTTCTTCAGCTCCTCGTCGCGCGCCTTGAACAGGCGGCGCACGTCGTCGATCCACCCACGAAGCGCGGTGTCGGCGGCGACGAACGGTTTCGCCTGGCTCAACACCGCGACGACGTCGACGACGGCGACGCGCGATCGAGCATCGTCGCGCGCGCGGAACCCGCGGACGTCGCGCGCGGCGAAGCACAGGGCGAGGATCGAACCAGCGCCGATCAACGCGGCGCGGGAGACGAATGCACGCATGGACGATCTCCGAGAGTCTCTGCCGAGTTCAGCGCTCGCTTCAGAATCGCGTGCTGACGCGGATGCTGAAGTATTCTTCGTCGTCGTCCGGCCCTTTCAAGAGCGGGAGCGCCAAGTCGAGCGCGACGGGCGTCGGGCCGAGGAACGGCAGCTTCAAGCGCACGCCGGTGCCGACCGCGAGACGCGGCGTCGAGACGAGGCCGGACAGCGTGTCGACCGAGCCGGCGTCGACGAACGCGACGCCACGCAGGATGTGATTGTCCTCGTCGAGCAGCGGGTCATACGAGGAGTAGAGCGGGAACTGGTATTCGGCGGACGCGGCCCACGCGAAGTCGGCGCCGAGATGGACGTCCTTCTCTTCCGGTCCGACGCCGCGGTACTCGAAGCCGCGGATCGGGAAGTCGCCGGTCGCGCCGCCGCCCTGGAAGCGCTCGAAGAACGGCAGATCGCCGGAGAAACCGTTCGCGGCGCCGAGCGCACCCTTCAACGCGAGCACCTGCTTGCGGCCGCGCTCGTCCTCCGACACGGGGATCAGCATGCTGCCGTTCAGCACGGCGCGCTCGCCGAGCCCGTCGGCGAGCAACAGCTCGTAGCGCGCGCCGAAGTCGAACCCTTCCTGCGGATCGATGGGCCGATCGAAGTCGGCGTACTTCGCGAAGACGCCGACCGCGGGGACGAAGTTCGTGCCCTCGACGTCCTCGACGTCGTTCGGCGCGTCATGCACGTCGCCGATGTTCACCAGCTCGACGCGGCCCGAGACGCCCCATGTCCAGTTCTCGTCGAGCTTCTTCGAGAACGTGGTGCCGAGCCCGAAGCGGTCTTCGCGGAACTCTTCCTCGAGCCGCGCGGTGTTCCACCACGCCTGCACGTTCAGCGACCACGGATCCTTCTGGTCGCCGGACCAGTACGGGTCGGTCCACGAGATCCGGTAGTCGGAGACTTCGGTGCCGGGCTGGAGCTTCACGAAGAGCTGCTGGCCCGCGCCGTGGAACGCCTCGCCGCGCCAGAACTCGCTGATCACGGTGACCGGGTTCCACGACGACGGCAGGTCGGTGAGGTCGAAGTTGTTGTTGACGAGGTTCACGCCGGCGTAGAAGCCGATGTCGGTGCTTGCCCCCGCGGTGAAGTAGACCTCGGCGCCGCCGGTCTCCTCGACGTCGACGATCAGGTCCTCGAGCAGCGGGTCGCCCGTCTCCTTGAATTTCGCGCCGACGAGGTCGAAGCCGCGCTGGTCGCGGAAGTAACCCGTCGCGCGCAGCTTGTCGACCGACTTCTTCAGCTCCGCCGCGTTCGCGACGTCGCCGGGCTCGAGCGTGACCTCGCGGCGCACCACGGAGTCCTGCGTGATCTCATTGCCGGAGATCATCACGTCGCGCACGCGCTTCTGCTCGCCCTCGGTGATCTTGTAGATCACCTCGACGGTCGTGCCCTCTTCCGCATACACGAGCCGCGGCTCGACCTTCGCGCGGATGAAGCCGCGCTCGCCGTACAACTCGAGCAGTCGCTTGCGATCCTTGTCGATCACGACCGAACGCACCGGGTCGCCCATCTTCAGGTCGAGCCGTTCGAACATCGCGCGGTCGTCGACCGACTTGTTCCCCTGGAACGTGACGACCGACACCGTGTACCGCGGTCCCTCCTGCACGCGCAGGATGATCTTCACCTTGTCCTTCGCGTCGTTGAAGTCGAGCTTCTCGATCGACACGTGGCCGTCGCGGAATCCTTCGGCCTGCAGTTGCCGCTCGGCTTCGACGATGTCGCGCTCGAGTTGGTCCTGGCGGAGGAACGACTTCAACAACACGAAGCGCGTCGGCTTGGTCGTCATCACGGCGCGCAGACCGTCGGAGTCGATCGACGTCAGTCCGACGAAATCGATCGAGTCGATCGACACCTCGGGACCTTCGTGGATGTCGAGCACCGCCACCGGACCCTGGTCGCGCTGCTCGATCGTGAGTCCGACTTCCGCGAAGTACCGGCCTTCGTCGTGCAGCGCGTTCACGATCGTCTGCATGCCGTCGCGGACCTGGCCCTCGAGGACGTTCCGCACGTCGGCGAGTCGCGCGCTCTCGAGCAGCTCGCGCCCGCGCGGACCGGGAACGCCTTTGAACTCGACGCCGACGATCACCGGGTCTTCGTCGACGACGAGAAGGAGCTTCACGCCGGACGGCTGCGGGTCCTGGCGGACGGTGACGCGGATGCCGAAGCGCGCGAAGAGGTCGCGGATGTCGGCCTCGACGTCGGTCGCGTGCAGCGGCTTCTCGACCTTGGTGCGAAGTTGCTCGAGGATCTGGTCCGCCGAGATGCGCCGGTTGCCCTCAACGCGAATCTCGAGAACGCGCTCGCCCTCCCACGCCGCCTTTTCGCGGCTGGGTGCGAACGCAATCAGGAACAGGAGGAGTGACGCGACTCCCAAGGACGGCACCGAACCTCTCGACCCGCGGACGAGGCGGGGATTCTAGGAACGCACTCGCGGGTTTGGGACGGGCGACGTGCGCGCTTTTCCGAGCGGAGGTTCGGACTCACGCGACGCTCATCGCGCGGCGTCGCGCAACGCGCTTCACATCGGGGATCGCGCGCGATCTCCGAAGCGCATGAACTCGCGGAAGAACCACATCCGGACCTTTCCCGTGCGCCCGTTTCGGTGCTTTGCGACGATGATGTCGGCCTCCCGCTCCTTCTCGCCGACGACGTCCTTGTAGTAGGCCTCGCGGTAGAGGAAGACGACGACGTCGGCGTCCTGCTCGATCGAGCCCGATTCGCGCAGGTCGGACATGCGGGGCTCGTGGTCTTCGCGTGCGTCGACGGCGCGGTTCAGCTGCGAGAGCGAGATCACCGGCACGCGCAGCTCGCGCGCGAGCGCTTTCAACCCCTGCGAGATCCGCGTGATCTCGAGGATGCGCGACTCCGAGTCGGGCGCCGTCATCAGCTGCAGGTAGTCGACGACGATCAGACCGATGTTCGCCTTGCGTTGCATCCGCCGGGCTTTGGCGCGGATCGCGAGGATCGACAGGCTCGGTGTGTCGTCGACGTACAGCGGCGCCGTCGAGAGGTCGTTCGCGGCCCCGGTGAGCCGCGACCAGTCGTCCGGTTCGAGCTCACCGCGCCGCATGCGATGCGCGTCGACCTTCGCCCACGAGCAGAGCACGTTCTCGACGACCTGCTCCTTCGGAACTTCGAGCGAGAACACGAGCGTCGGGACCTTGTCGCGGATCGCGGCGTGAGACGCGATGTTGAGCGCGAACGAAGTCTTGCCCATGCTCGGACGCGCGGCGATCACGATGAGCTGACCGCTGTGGAGTCCGTCGAGCAGATCATTCAAGTCGGCGAAGCCGGTGTCGAGGCCGGTCGGCTTGCCGTGCTCGCGCCCCTGGAACTTCTCGAGCCGCGCGAAGGTGTCCTGGATCAGATCCTTCACGCACCGCGCTTCGTTGTCGTCGGCGTG
>CAZBOK010000189.1:0-8980 GCA_964493525.1 uncultured Phycisphaeraceae bacterium
GCCGGTCGCGTCGGGCGCGTCGCTCGCGCTCCGCGCCGCCGCCGCGCTCGCGATCGGAACTTGGCTGGCTTTCGGTTTCGTTCGGCCCGATGAACGCGATCGAATGAAGCGCATGCTCTCCCGCGCGCCGGAGCCCGAGCCGGTCCGCGTCGAACCGCCGGAGTCCGCGCCATGATCCGTCCGCGAATCGCCGCCGTCTGCTTCGTCATCGCGTTGTTCGGAGCCGCCGGCTGCGGCGCGCTCTCGCCGGGCGAGGACGAGAGCATCGGCCCGCGCTCCACGACGGCGGCCGACGGCACGACGATCGACTACGAGGTCGCGGGCGGCGGCAGTCCGGCGCTCGTCTTCCTGCACGGCTGGGCCGCGGATCGCGGCGTGTGGAAGAAACAGTTCGAGCGTTTCGCGCGCTCGAACCGCGTGATCGCGATCGACCTCGCCCGCAAGAACGACGCGGGCGGCGGCCGCCTCGACTGGAGCATCGACGCGCTCGCCGCGGACGTGGCGTCGGTCCTCGACCACGAGAACCTGATCGGCGTCGTGATCGTCGGTCATTCGCTCGGAGCGATCGTGGGCATCGAGGCCGCGGCGCGCGAGCCGAACCGCGTCGCCGCCGTCGTCGGCATCGAGGCGCTGCACGACGTCGAGCGCTCGCAGACCGCCGAAGTGACGAAGTTCGTCGAGCAGCTCGAGAGGGACTGGCCGGGCACGATCCAGCAGGCGGTCCCGCGCTCGTTCGGGCCGAAGGCCGACATCGGCGACGTCGGGCGCGTCGTGAAGTCGATGAAGGAGTGCGACCCGGCGATCGGGATCGCGTTGGAGCGGAGCTACGCGGAGTTCGACTTCGCCGCGGCGCTCGACCAGATGCAGGTCCCGCTGCGGCTCATCAATGCGCGGCCGACGAACATCGCGGTCGACCGCCGGCACGCGCGCGATTTCTCCGTCGTCTCGATGGCGGGCGTCGGCTTCTTCCCGATGCTCGAGGACCCGGACACCTTCGCCGGCGTGCTCGTCACCGTGCTGGAGGAGCTGCGGGTGAAGGACTGGCTCGGTCCGCAGGGCGCGGTGCCGGAGCGAACCGGACCGTCACCGCTTCCGAAACACGAGTGAGCCGCGCGAGGAACGCTGCGAGGAAGAGCGTCGCGCCGAACATCTCGAGGAACTCCTCGATCGACTTCGAGAAGTGCTCGACCGTGGAGTGCCGGATCACGAAGTGGGCGCAGACCCAGTCGTAGACCTGGTTCTTCCCGTCGGTCTCCTTGCCGAAGCCCTCGATGTGATCGAGCACGACGGCGATCACCCAGCACGTCACGCCGGCGACCATCAGCGCGAGCAGCCGACGCGAACCGAACTCCTTCAGCCCGAACACGAGCATGAACAGTCCGAACCCGCCGAAGAACGGCAGGAAGACGAACTGCCACGGGTAGCTCTTGAAGTCGGAGAGGAGCCCGGTGCCGCTCGTCGCGGTCGCGACCGTCTTCTCCATCGCGGTCCCGACGCGCTCGTGGATCTGCGCCGCGTCGTCCGCGGCCATGTAGGTGAAGAACAGCGCGAGCGCGATCCAGCCGACGCGCCGCCAGTTCACTCCGCGCGCCGTCGAGCCGGACGGCCGGCGGACGAGCAGCTGCATCGCCCACAAGACCGCGGCGTCGGCGATCAACAGCAGGACCGAGAACCAGTTCTGCAGGCCGTCCTCGCGCGTGATGTTGCAGAGGCGCCGGATCGCGGCGCTCGACGAGCCCTGGTTCCAGTTCACCGTGTAGTCGAGCACGACGAGTCCGAGCTCGAACGCGAGGCAGAGCCAGAACGTGCCGCGCACGAGACGGCGCGGGTCGATGCGGACGTCGAGTGGTTCCGTGACGTTCAAGAGGGCGTCCTGGCAGGGGAGTCCCGGGTTCGATCGAGCGGCGGCGAAGCGCTGGTGCGAAGGGGGGGACTCGAACCCCCACGGGTTGTTCACCCATCGGATCCTAAGTCCGATGCGTCTGCCATTCCGCCACCTTCGCGGGTGCGCGCGGGGCAGCTTACAAACGCGCCGGTCCCGGGCCGCACGTCGTGCGACCCGGGACCGGGTTCCGTCCTGCGGCGTTCGTCACGCCGCAGCGACCGCGACCGACGTCTCAGTGGTGACCGTGGTGGTCGTCCGAGTCGTCGTCGTCGCAGTTGTCGTCGCTGCCGTCGTCGCGGCTGTTGTCGTCGCCGCAGTCGCCGCTGTTGCCGTCGTCGCGGCTGTTGTCGTCGCCGCAATCGCCGCTGTCACCATCGTCGCGGCTGTTGTCGTCGCAGCTGTCATCATCCGAACGATCGTCGCTCGAGTCGTCGTCGTGGCAGTCGCAATTGCCGTCGACGATCTGGAGGTGGCGCATGTTCGAGATGCCGATCTTGCCCGGCTGCGGGCCGCCGGCGATGAACTGGAAGTAGCCGCCGAGGCCGATGAAGCGGTCGTCGCACGGGACGTCGTGCGGGAACGTCACGTGGTCGCAGTCGGGCATCTGGAAGGCGAACACGCCGAGCTCGGGGAGCGTGAGGCAGAGCGATCCGTACGGCGTCGCCGTCGGGCCCGGGCCCGCGGAGATCAGGACGACGACGATCGAGCGCGCCGGCGCCTGAACCGTCATATGGAAGGTGTGACCCGTGCCGATCGTGGAATCGAGCGACAGGTGGTAGCCCTGCTGGCCTTCGCAGTCGCCGCCGGCCTGGGCCGGAAGCGCGAGCGCGGCGAGCGCGAGCGTGGAAATACACAGCAGTCGAATCATGAAGGAACCTCCTCGCAGTGGGTTGGATGGCAGACCCTGGGTGCAGTGCGGGTGCAGTCGCTCCCAGGATCCCGGCAGATCCTGACGTGGCGCGGGAATCTAACACGAGACTCACGATTGGACAACTGACTTGGCGCGCTCAGGCCTCGAAGAGTCCCATCGCGGCCGTAAACCCGGGTCCGAGCGCGGAAAACAGGCACGGACCGGGAAGGACTCCGCTGTCGCGGTCGAGAATTCGGCGCAGCACGAACAGCACGGTCGGCGCCGACATGTTGCCGAACTCCGACAGAACCGCGCGGGCGTCCGCGAGCCCGCCGTGCTCGAGGCCGAGCACCGATTCGAGGGCGAGGAGCACCTTGGTGCCCCCGGGGTGGATGGCGTGTCGGAGGATCGAGCGCGGGTCCACGTCGACGTGTTCAAGGAACCGGTCGAGGATCGGCGCGAGGTCGCGGCGCACGATGGTCGGGATGTCTTTCGAGAACAGGACGCCGAATCCGTCGTCCTCGACGTGCCAGCCCATCACTTCGAGCGAATCGGGGAACGTGTGCTCGACGGAGGCGACGAACCGCGGCCCGTCGCCCTGGCAGCACAAGACCGCGGCGGCGGCGCCATCGGCGAAGAGCGCGGTCGCGACGAGGTTGCTCTTGCTGCGGTCGTCCGCGCGGAACGTCAGCGAACACAGTTCGACCGTCAGGAACAACACGGCGCGATCGGGTCGTTCTCGCGCGAGCGCTGCCGCCCGCGCGAGGCCGACCACGCCGGCGCCGCAGCCGAGCCCGAAGATCGGCAGGCGGCGCAGTGAACGCGGCAGGTGCATCCGCTCCATCAGGAGCGCGTCGAGCGTCGGGGTGCACACGCCGGTGCTCGACGCGACGACGAGAGCATCGAGTTCATCCGCGCGGACTCCCGCGCGATCGAGCGCTTCGTTCGTCAGGCGCTCGAGCAGCGGAACCGCGTGCTCGATGAACAGGCGATTGCGCTCCGCGAATCCGTGCGGCTGCGCGAGCCACTCCAGCGGGACGCACGTGCGGCGCGTGCGGATTCCCGCGTGATCGAACACCGGCAGGAGCGGCGTCACGCTCGGTCCGAACAAGCGCGCCGCGAACGCCTTCATCTCGTCCTGCGCGACGGACACGCCCGGCGCCGCGACGGCAAGGCCCCGCAGGCGGGGCGCGGGTTCGAACATGGCGGTGACTCCGCGGCGGCCTTCCGACTTGTGACGCATCGCTGACAACGCGGCGGTCGCTCGTCGACGAGCCTGCATTCGTGCGCGTCGCCGCGACGCGCGGCATTCTACGAGCGAGGGGATCGCCTCCCGATCCCGAGTAGTCGGTAGCGTGGAGGCGCCGATCCTGGAGGCGGTTCCGTGACGCGACGCGTGCTGGTGGTCGAAGACGACGCGGCGATCCGCCAAGGGTTGATCGACGCGCTGTTGTCGGAAGGGTTCGAGACGTTCGCTGCCGCGGACGGGGAACGCGGGCTCGACGCCGCGCTGCGCGGCGCGATCGAGCGCGTGCTGCTCGACCTCGTGCTCCCGAAAGCGGACGGCTTCGCAGTGCTTTCCGGCATCCGCTCCGTGCGACCGACGCTGCCGGTCATCGTGCTGACCGCGCGCGGCTCGGAAGACGACCGCGTGCGCGGCCTCAAGCTCGGCGCCGACGACTACGTCGTGAAGCCGTTCTCCGCGCGCGAGCTGCTCGCGCGGGTCGAAGCCGTCCTCCGCCGTTCCGCGGAGCGTCCGCTCGACGTCGTGCGACTCGAGCTCTCGACGGCGACCATCGACCTCGAACGATCGGAGGCGTGCTTCCCCGACGACACGCGCGTGCAGCTCACGCCGAAGGAGCGCGACGTCCTCGCGTACCTCGCGCGGCACCAGGATCGCGCGATCTCCCGCGAGGAGCTGCTCCGGAACGTGTGGCGGGTCGACCCGGAAGGACTCGCCACGCGCACCATCGACATGACCGTGGTGCGGCTGCGCGAGAAGCTGAGGGACGACGTCGCGGACCCGAAGGTCGTGGTCACCGTGCGCGGCAAGGGATACATGCTCGCGCTGCGGCCGGGGCGCGGCGAGTGAGACCGCTGCGCGTGTGGTCCGCGTTCCTCGTGTGCGCGGCGTTGCTGATCGGCGGCGCGTGGTGGTTCGCGGCGAAGGTGAACGAGCTGGAGCGCGCGCAGGAGCAGAGCCGCGCGGCGGCCGACGCGGAAGAGACGGTGCGGATCGCGCTGTGGCGCATGGAATCGACGCTGGTCGCGCTCGTCGGCCGCGAGGCGGGGCGTCCCGCGTTCCACTACGTGAGGACGTACCCCGTCGAGCGCCCGTTCACCGCGCTGCTCGAGCCGGTGCGCGATTCGGTGATCGCGTTCTCGCCGCTCGCGGAAGTGGTGGTGCCTTACGTCCTCCTGCATTTCCAGATCGGTGCGGACGGCTCGCTCACTTCCCCGCAGGTGCTCGGCGAACCGACGGATCAAGACGCAAGTGCGACGCTCGTCGGGCCGGAGCGCGTCGCGCGCTGCCGCGAGCTCCTGCGCGTCCTCACGGAGAAGCTCGCGCACGCGACTCCCGACTCGTTGCTCGGACGTGCGCGCGAGCCGGCCGGGGAATCGATCGCCGACGCGACCCCGATCGTCGGGCGCGAGATCGACCCGGTGACGACGCGGCGGTCGAAAGTCGAGTTCGCGGCGCGCCGGCTCGCGGTCGACAACGCCCAGAAGCTCGGCATGAACCGCCAGTCGCCGGCGGAGCCGATGTTGTTCTCCGCGATGGACACCGTGCGGATCGGCGTCCTCAAGCCTGCATGGTGTGGCGACGCGCTCGTTCTGATCCGCGAGGCGGAAGGGGCGGGGCGCCGGTGGGTGCAGGGCTGTTGGCTCGATCTGCCCGCGTTGTCCGAGTCGCTCGCCGCGAGCGTCGCCGATCTCCTGCCGGCGGCGCGGCTCGTGCCGGTGCTGAGCGATTCGGAACCGGCGCCGGACGCGCGCCGGCTGGCCGCACTTCCGCTCGCGCTCGTTCCCGGACCGGTCGCGAGCGGACGTCTCGATGCGTCCGCCTCCTCGCCGGTGCGCGCGTCCTTGTGGATCGCGTCGAGTGCGGTCGCGCTCGCGGTCCTCGCGGGCGCCGCGTTGCTCGCCGTCATCCTGCGCTTCGCCGAACGGCAGCGAACGTTCGTGTCGACGGTCACGCACGAGCTGCGGACTCCGCTCACCACGTTGCGGATGTACAGCGACCTCCTCGCGGAGGGGCGCGTGCGCGAGCCGGAACAGGTCGATCGCTACCTCGCGACCCTGCAGCGCGAGGCCGCGCGGTTGGCGCTCCTCGTCGAGAACGTGCTGGCGTTCGCGCGCATCGAAGGGAGTCGCCACGCGCGGCCGAGCGCGATGCCCGCGGAACCGTTGATCGAGCGCGCCCTCGAGCGATCGCGCGAGCGTGCCTCGCGCGCGGCGCTCGAGATCGCGTACGCCGTGCGCGACTCCGCGCGAAACGTCCGCGCGATCGCCGACGCGGGTGCAGTGGAGCAGATCCTCTTCAACCTCGTCGACAACGCGTGCAAGTACGCCGCGGACGCGCGCGACCGCACGATCGACGTCGAGCTCGCGGCGACCGACGATCGAATCGTGGTGCGCGTCGCGGACCACGGCCCCGGAGTCGCCGCGGACGCGGCCGCCAAGCTGTTCCGCAGCTTCTCGCGCTCCGACCGCGAGGCAGCGGGCAAGGCTCCCGGCGTCGGCCTCGGGCTCGCGCTCTCGCGCCGGCTCGCACGCGGGATGGGCGGCGACCTCGCGCTCGCGCCGGCGGAGCCGTCCGCGCCGGGAGCGTGCTTCGTGTTGACGCTGCGGCGCGAGCGGGACTGACGTGACCGAGCGCACGGACGGCGGCAGTCGGTGGATCGAGATCGTGGTCGCGGTGCCTGCGGGCCGCGAGGACGAAGCGGGCGAAGCGCTGTGCGTCGAGCCGATCACCGGCGTGCTCGTCGAGGACGGCCGCGTCGTCGGTCATGCGCGCGCGGAGGCGTGGACCGAAGCGGAGCGCGCCGCGCTCGATCGCCGGCTCGCCGCGCTCGCGCCGCCGCTCACCGCGACCTGCTCGCCGGTGACGTTCCCCGATTCGGCGCTCGACTGGCGCGCGCGCTGGCGGCCATTCCGCGTCGGGCGCTGCGCGATCGGCGCCGCGGAATCGCTGGTGCGGTTGCGGCCCGCGGACGTCGCGCTCGCGCTCGTGCCCGGCGGTGCGTTCGGGACGGGCCGTCACGGGAGCACGCGCGCCGCGCTCGCCTTCCTGCAGGACGTCGTTTCGCGCGGGGCGCGCGTGCTCGACGCCGGCGCCGGCAGCGGGATCCTCGCGGTCGCCGCGCTCCGCTTCGGCGCGTCCTGCGCCCTCGCGTTCGACGTCGACCCGAACTCCGCGTCGTGCGCGGCGGAGCTTGCGCGCGACAACGGCGTGTGCGATCGCCTCGAGTTCCGCACCGGCGGATTCGAGGTGTTGACCGACGCGGACCGCGGATTCGACGTGGTGCTCGCGAACCTCTACGCCGACCTCCTGCGCAGCCGAGCGGCCGACCTCGTCGGACGCGTCGCGCCGGGCGGGGCGATCGTCCTCGCGGGGTTGCGTGCGTGGGAAGCCGACGCGATCGAAGCGATCTACCGCGCGCTCGGCGTCGGGATCGTGCGCCGCCGCATCCGCGGCCGATGGGCCGCGCTGGTCGGTCGCCGGGGCGAGACACGCCCGGAGTGAAAAGTGGTGCCCGCTGAAGGACTCGAACCTTCGACCCGCTGATTAAGAGTCAGCTGCTCTACCAACTGAGCTAAGCGGGCACGCGTTCACGTCGCTCGGCGCATGCCGGCTGCGGCGGAAGCGGGGGATTCTTCGGCTCCGGCGCGCTGGTGTCAAGGTTGCAGGCGGGACGATCCGGAGTCGTCGTCCTCGAGGAGCCGGCACGCGGTGCTCTTGAACACGAGGTGGATCTCGCGTCCGGGCGCGAGCGCGAGGTCGCGCGCCGACTCCGGTGAGATCGAGACGTGCAGCGTCGTGGGGCTCGTGGCGCCGGGGATCGTCGTTTCGAGCAACACGTGGTGTTCGAGCGCACGGAGCGCGTGGAGTCGACCGACGAGATGATTGCGCGCCGACGTTCGCGGCGGCGGCTCGGTCGCCACGATGATCTGATCGGCCGCGATCGCGAGCGAGGTCCTCGCGCCGGGCGGGAGCGCCGAGCGCGCGACGTGGATCTCGACGCCGCTCTCGAGCCGGACGCGGCGCGCGCCGTCCGCTCCGGCGACGATCGTCCCGCGCAGGACGTTGTCGGCGTGCGGCGACGTCGACGCGCGATGCAGCAGGGTCTGCGTCGTTGGTCCGACCGCGATCGAGCGGCCGGCGTCCAGCAGGACGACCGCGTCGCACAGCGCCTGCACTTCGGTCGGGTCGTGCGAGACGAACAGGATCGGGATCGCGAACGCCTCGCGAAGCCGGAGCAGGAACGGGAGGATCCGCCGGCGCAGCGCGTGATCGATGCCGCCGAACGGCTCGTCGAGCAACAGCAGGTCGGGGTCGGAGCACAGGGCTCGCGCGAGCGCGACGCGCTGGCGCTCGCCGCCCGAGAGCGTGCGGACCGACCGGTCGAGCAACGACGCGATGTCGAGGACGTCGACGGCGCGGTCGAACGTCGTCCGCGCGTTCGCGGCGTCGCGCGCGCGGCGGCTGCCGCAGCGGACGTTCTCCATCACGTTCCAGTGCTCGAAGAGGAGTTGCTCCTGCGGCACGTAGCCCGCGCGTCGATGCCGCGGCGCGACGTCGACGCCGCGTTCGGAATCGAACCACGTCCGCTCGCCGACGCGCACCCGCCCGGCGGACGGCCGGCGCCAGCCGGCGACGATCTCCACGAGCGTGGTCTTCCCCGCGCCGGAGGGACCGAACAGGCCGAGCACGCGCGCGTCGCTCGCGACGTCGACGTCGAGGGCGAACTCGGCGGCGGAGTGGCGCACGTGGAGTTCGAAGCGCCCGCTCATGCGACGCGGCGCCTTCCCGAGTCGTCCGGCGCCGGCGGTCGCGACCATCGCTCGATCGCGTGGACGGCGATCAGCGCGACCGCCGCGGCGACGCCGACCAGCGCGAGCGCGCGGTCGTCGCGGCCCGCCTGGATCTCGCTGAAGATCGCGAGCGCGAGCGTCTGCGTGCGACCCGGGATGTTGCCCGCGACGATCACGGTCGCGCCGAACTCGCCCAGCGCGCGCGAGAA
>CAZBOK010000190.1:0-5611 GCA_964493525.1 uncultured Phycisphaeraceae bacterium
GCTGGCCGAACGGATCGGCGGGGGCGAATGGCTCCTGCGCTGCGATTCCGCGGAGACCGCGGCGCGCTTGCTCGCGTCCGGGCGCATGCCGCTGCCGCCGTACATCGCGCGCGCGCCACACGCCGACCCGCGCGACGACCTCGACCGCGAGCGCTACCAGACCGTGTTCGCCGCCGGCGCGCTCGGCGCGGTCGCGGCGCCGACGGCGGGGCTCCACTTCACGCGCGGCGTGCTCGACCGGCTCGCGGCGCGCGGCGTCGCCGTCGCGAGCGTGACGCTCGACGTCGGGCGCGGCACGTTCGAGCCGGTGCGGACCGATCGACTCGCCGAGCACGCGATGCACGCCGAGCGGTTCCGCGTGCCGGACGTGACGGCGGAGGCGATCGCCGCCGCGAAGCGCCGCGGCGGCCGCGTCGTCGCCGTCGGCACGACGGTGGTCCGCACGCTGGAGAGCGCGGTCGAGGACGGCGCCGTGCGCGCGGGCGCGGGCTCGACGTCGCTGTTCATCCGTCCGCCGTTCCGGTTCCGCGCGATCGACGCGATGATCACGAACTTCCATCTGCCGAAGAGCACGCTGCTGGTGCTCGTCTGCGCGTTCGCGGGCACGGAGCGCGTGCTCGCCGCATACCGCGCCGCCGTCGCCGCGGGCTACCGCTTCTTCTCGTACGGCGACGCGATGCTCGTCGAATGAGCGCACGTCGAGCCGCCGCGCCAATCCGCTACAACGTGCGCCGATGACCGCGTCGATCCCGCAAGCCGTGCGCGCCCGCGTCCTGGAGCTGCGCCGCCTCATCGACGAGGCGAACCACCGCTACTACGTGCTCTCGCGGCCCTCCATCTCGGACGCGGAGTGGGACCGGCTGTTCCGCGAGCTCGAGTCGCTCGAACGCGAATGGCCCGCGCTCGTCACGAAGGACTCCCCGACGCAGCGCGTCGGCGCGCCGGTCGAAGGGATCGCGAAGGTTCGGCACTCCGAGCCGATGCTCTCGCTCGAGAATGCGTTCGACGAGGACGGCATCCGCGCGTGGGTCGCGCAGCTCGTGAACTTCCTCGACGCCGAGTCGATCGCCGGCGGATTCGTCGCGGAGCCGAAGGTCGACGGCGTGTCGATCGAGTTGGTCTACGTCGACGGCGAATTCGTCCAGGCGTCGACGCGCGGCGACGGCTGGGTCGGCGAGGACGTCACGCACAACGTGCGCACGCTGCAGTCGGTCCCGTTGCGGTTGAAGACGCAGGCGCCGCCGCGCCGACTCGAAGTGCGCGGCGAGTGCGTGATGACGAAGGACGACTTCGCGAGGCTGAACGCGCGGATGCTCGCCGCCGGCGAGGAGCCGTTCGCGAACCCGCGCAACCTGACCTCCGGCACGCTGAAACAGCTCGACCCGAGCCTCGCGCGCGAGCGCCCGCTGCGCGTGATCGCCTACGCGATCGCCGGCGCCGACGGGTTCACGGCGACGACGCAGCGCGAACTGCTCGAGAAGCTCGCGTCCTTCGGCTTCGCGACGCACGGCGATCTCGCGGTCCACGGCGACGTCGACCGCGTGCTCGCGCACTACCGCGAGCTGCAGGAGCGCCGCGCGTCGCTGCCGATCGAGATCGACGGGATGGTCGTGAAGGTCGACGACTTCGAGCTGCGACGCCGGCTCGGCACGCGGTCGCGCTCGCCGCGCTGGGCGCTCGCCGCGAAGTTCCCCGCGATGGAGGCGACGACGCGCGTGCTGGACATCCTCGTGTCGGTCGGCCGCACCGGTGCGCTGACGCCGGTCGCGATGCTCGAGCCGGTCGGCATCGGCGGCGTCACCGTCTCGCGCGCCGGGCTCCACAACGCCGAGCAGGTCGCGCGCCTCGACCTCCGCAAGGGCGACACGGTGTTCGTGCAGCGCGCGGGCGACGTGATCCCGCAGATCACCGCCGTCGTCCTCGAGAAGCGGCCGGTGGACGCGGAGCCGTTCCGGATGCCGGAGAACTGCCCCGCGTGCGGCACCGCCGTCGTGAAGGCCGAGGATGCGGTCGCGGTGCGATGTCCGAACCGTCACTGCCCCGCGCAGATGACCGGCGCGGTCGAGCACTTCGTCTCGCGCGGCGCGCTCGCGATCGACGGGTTCGGTCCGAAGCTCGTCGAGCAGCTCGTCGACAAAGGAATCGTGCGCACGCTCGCCGACCTGTTCCGACTCCGCGTCGAGGATCTCCTGCCGCTCGAACGGATGGGGGAGAAGTCGGCCGACAACATCGTGCGCGGGCTCGCGGCCGCGCACCATCCGCCGCTGCATCGCTTCGTGATCGGCCTCGGGATCCTGCACGTCGGCGAGACCGTGGCCGAGCTGCTCGCGGAGCATTTCGGGACGCTCGCCGACCTCCGCGCGGCCACGGTCGACGACCTCGAGCACGTGAAGGGGATCGGCCCCGAAGTCGCCGCGGCGGTCGTCGAATGGTTCGCGGACCCGGCGCACGCGGCGATGCTCGACGAGCTCACCGCACTCGGCGTGGTCCCCGAGAAAGCCGCGCCGCGCGCCGCGCCGCCCGCCGATTCGCCGTTCGCCGGCAAGTCGGTCCTCTTCACCGGGACCCTCGAATCGTTGCCGCGGACGGAAGCCGAGGCGCTGGTGAAGCGTCTCGGCGGGCGCATCGTCTCGGGTGTCTCGAAGAAGCTCGACGTCCTGGTCGTCGGCGCCGATCCCGGGTCGAAGCTCGCGAAAGCCAAGGAACTCGGCGTGCGCATCATGGAAGAGTCGGAGTTCCTGAAGACCGTGCGTCCCGGCTAGATTCGAAAACCTGCGATTCCGTCCCGTGCACGATCCGCAGTCCGATCGTTCCATGGGTCGGCCCCCGAAGGAGTGCTCATGAGCAGCAAGTTCGTGATTCCGTTGCTGGTCGTCGTCGCGGTCGCGATCGGCGCCGTGGTGTGGACGTTCTCCGACTCCGGGTCTTCGACCGACTCGCACACCGACGCCAACCCGATCAGCAAGAACGGAGTCGCACCGAACGTCGATCCCACCAAGCAGGCGCCGAAGCCGATCGACAAAGTTCCGCTCGGGGGCGACGACAAAGGCTCGGGCGTGACGCGCGACGTCGTGAAGTCGTCCGAATCGTTCGACCCGAGCGGCGTGCTCACGGTGGTCGGCAAGGTCACGTCGGCCGCGACGAAGCAGCCGGTCGCCGACGCCGAAGTCGAGGTCCTCTACCCCGACGGCGAGAGCATCGACAGCGCGTTCACCGAGGAGGACGGCACCTACCGCCTCGCGATCGAGGAAGGCATCCCGCCGGTGATCAACATCCGCGCGAAGGGGGAGACGTTCGCCGCGAAGGTGATGACCGACGTGCACGTCACGAAGGACGGACGCGACATCACGGCGAACTTCGAGCTGCCGGCGGCGTTCTCGATCGTGGGTCGCATCATCGCGGCGAAGGACGGCGCGCCGATCGAAGGCGCCGAGGTGGAGATCCGCTCGACGTCCGCGCTGTTCGAGGACGACTGGGACAGCAGCGAGGAATCGACGCCGAACGGCGAATACAAGATCACCGACATCACCGATCTGCCGCGCGAGGGCTTCGACCTCTTCGTCACGTCGTCCGGCCACTGCCCGCAGGTGATGAAGGACCTGAAAGTCCCGGACGGTCAGACCGAGCTGCGCGTGGACTTCACGCTGTACGAGACGCTCACGCTCAAGGGAGTCGTGGTGTCTGCGGCGGACAACCAGCCGATCGAGGATGCATCGGTGTACGCGTCGTCGCCCGACCCGGATTTCGAGGACGACGGCACCGACGAAGTGACCGACGAGAACGGCGCCTTCTCGATGGAGCTCGACTCGATCCCGCTGGACGGGATGTTCGTGCTCGCGACCGCCGACGCGCACGCCGCGGTCAGCATCCCGGCCGTGCCGGCGCCGGATCGCAGCGGCGTGATCGACCTCGGGCGCATCGCGCTCCCCGCCGCTCCCCACCTGATCGGCGTCGTGGTCGACAAGGCGACGAACCAGCCGATCCCCGGCGGCGAGGTGAGCGTTTACCCGTTCAACGCGCCGCAGAAGGACGAAGGCGACTTCGGCGTGAGCGAGACGATCGACGCCACCGGGCGCTTCGAGATGGACCTCACCTCCGCGCCGTCCGACGCCGCGGAGATCCTGATCGAAGCGAAGGACTGCTTCCCGATCCGCCAGCGGTTGAACGTGCCGCCGGGCCAGGCGCAGATCGAGCTTCGGTTCGAAGTCGAGCGACAGATCGTCCTGACCGGGATGGTGACGCGGCCGGGTGATCAGTCACCGGTCGCCGGCGCACGCGTGCGCCTGATCACGGCGGCCGACGTCACTCTCGAAGACGAACTTTTCAGCCGCACGCGACCGGACGGGACCTACCGCATCGAGCTGCCCGCGGGCGACGTCGGACGATTCGCGATCGTCGCGGAATATGGCTCGAAGCGCTTCCCGATCGGCAAGCTCACCGCGAGCGAGGTCGGCGACTACAAGATCGTTCGCAACTTCACGATGGACGTGCCGAAGCTCGAGAAGAAGATCGGCCCCCAGACCCCCGAGAACATGCCGAAGCTCCCCGAGGGAATCCGCCGACCGGAGATTCCGGGCATGCCGAAGAAGCCGGTGCAGAACGGGGGCGGCGGCGGCCGCTGATGCGTCGCGGCTCGGGAAAAGGGAACGAGCGCGTGTAACTCGCACGCTTTCGAAGCGTTCTTCCGTCGTTGCGCCCGGAGTGTTTCCGGGCGCCGCGATCCGCTTCGATGACGCCCGCGCGCCGTCGTTCGCGCGCGGGCGATGGAGGGAAGCCATGCGTTCGTTGATCGCCTTTGCGTTCCTTGCCGTCTTCGCGCACGCGTCGGGTCGCGCGCGCGCGGAGGAGTGCTTCGACATCGTGGAAGTCGCGGCGCACACCTCGACCGACGGGGTGACGAACTGTTCCGCGACGTACGGCGGCTGGGGAATCGGCCTGCCGACGCCGTGGGGCACCGTCGGATTCGTCAAGAACCCCACGACCGTGACGACCCAGTGCGAAATCGCCGTCACCTTCACGCCCACGCATCACGAGGCGACGCCGGGCGGGCGATACCGCGTCACGCAGACGTTCGTTCACGGCTGGACGAAGACCTACACCGGCTGTCATTCCGCGGGCAGCGCCGCCGTGTGCGACTACTCGACCACGCCGACCGACGTCGCGGACTTCTCCGCGGGCGCGCTCTGCGGCGGCGAACCGCCGAAGACCTGACGGTCGCCCGTCCTGCTTGTTCCGTTTCCATCGATCCGCCGGGGCGGACTGCGCTCCGCCCCGGCGGCGGAGGGGTTCCGATGAATCTGCTCGCTCGATCGCTCGTGCTGTTCTCGGCCCTGATCCAGGATGCGGCGCCGCTCCGCGAGAACGCGGCGCTCGCTCGCGCGCACGCGGTGCCGGCGAACCTGCTCGAAGTCACGGAGAACGTCGCGTTCGAGGTGGAGCATTTCGCGAACGTCGGCGTCACCCTGCTCGAGTCGTCGCGACCGCCGACGGCAGACGAGGTCGCGCGCATCACGCCGTTCATGGCGGAGATCGGCACCGCGCTCGGCGAGAAGTTCGTGAAGTCGATGATCGCGCGCCAGCACGAAGACCCCGCCGCGCTCGCGGACCTGAC
>CAZBOK010000190.1:5711-8949 GCA_964493525.1 uncultured Phycisphaeraceae bacterium
CGCGCCGCCGAACGCGAGGTGTTGATCTCCGATCTCCTGAACGCGGGCGCGGAGGACGCGCGCACTGCCGCGGTCGTGTCGCGAGCGCTCGATCCGCCGATCGACGGCGTCGTGGCGCTCGTCGAGGACGGCGTGAGAACCGAGCATCCGTTCGCGTTCGCGAAACTGCCCGAGCGGAATCGACGCGTCGGGTTCACCGAGAACCATCTCGATGTCGCGACCGAGCTGTGCGACGCGATCACTCGCGAGCGCGATGCCGCGAGCCGCCGCGACGGCGCCGATCCGTTCGCCGGCGCGCGTGCGTTCCTTCCGGGGTGGGCGGAGGAGATCCGCGCGCGCATCCAGCGGGAGCTCATCGGGCAGGGACGGCTCGCCGCGCGCATCGAACGCCCGGACGATCTCATCGCGATCTGGCGTTACCGCGCCGAGGTCTGGCCGTGGCCGGACGTCGCGCACGAGTTCGAGCGCTACTTCGACGACCTCGCCGGCGGCAAGGTGGAGCACCCGGCGTCCGCGGAGATCGCGCGCCTCGACGCGAAGGCGGAGTCCGAACCGCTCACGCCCGAGGAGGAGGCGCGCCGCGCGGAGCTCGATCGGCAACGGCAGAACGACACGTACCGCGCGGTGTCGCAGATCACGCTCGACGTCCAGCGACGGATGCCCTCCGACGAGGCGCTGCGGTTCCTCGACAAGATCGCGACGCGAATCGACCAGGCGCAGAAGGACCGAACCAACCGCCAGCTCCTCGCGACGGAGCTCAGCGCCGCGTGGAACAGCGCGTTCTCGCGCGCGCCGGACCTCGCGTGCGATCGACTCCGGCACGCGAAGGACATCGAGTCCCCGTGGTCTGCCGCAGCGGTCGCAGCAAATTGCGCGTGCGAAGCGCTCTGCATCGCGGCACCGAAGTCGCCGCAGGCGGCGGCCGCCCTCGCCGACTTCGCGGTGAACGCGCCGAATGCCGCGTTGCGCTGGCGCGGGCTCGTCAGCGCCCGGAACCTGACGCCGCAGCAGGCGGAGGACGTGTTCTCGCGCGCGCTGACGGATGCGTCGAGCGCGGACCCGCGATGGAGCGCGGAGGATCGCCGGCAGCTGGCAGACGGCGCGGTCGCGCTTGCCGACTACAACGCGGCGTCGGGGTCGGTGTCGCCCGAATGGCTCGGCGAGTCGATCGTGCGCGTGCTCGAGGCCGGCCTCTGGCCCGAGCCGGCCGCACTCGGCGGTGACCGCGACGGCCGGGCGACGCGGCTCGCGAACGTGCTGACGGACGCGCAGGTGGCGGCGCTCGAGGCGTCGGGGAAACTGCCGGCGTGGGTGAAGGCGGCGCGCGCGAAGCCGTCCGGCGCGAAGTGACGCGCGACGCTAGCGGCCGCCGCCGTCCGCGGGCGGCTCGAACGCGTCGTCGCTCTCCGCGGGGCTCGACGCCGGCTGCGTCGCGGCCGACTTCTTGACCGCTTGGTCCCACGGATCCGGGTTCAGCCCGTGATGTTCGTCGACGCGCGGCGGCACGCGGCCGCCGTAGTCGCGATCGGTCACGTGCTGGAGGTACACGATCCGGTACGCGGGCGAGTAGACGTTTCCGTACACGGTCGAGTGATCGCCGGGCGGGAAGCCCTGCGAGCGCATCTTCTCGACCAAGTCGTGGAACTCCCGCTGGTAGTCGCTCCGCGCCTCTGCGCTCGATGGTTCTGCCTCGGCGACATCGGCCGCGGCATCGGACTCGTTCTTCGCGGCCTTCGACTTCTTCGGCTTGCGGTCCTTCTGCTTCCCGTCGTCTTCGTCGATGAGGCCGAGGTTCAGCTCGGGGATCATCTCCTCGGCGCGCTGCAGGGCGCCCAGGAACTCCGCGCGGTCGCCGCGGTGCTCGCGCGCCGTCTGCGCGATCGCGCGCACGAGGTTCTCGACCTTGCCGCCGTGCTGCAGGTATGGCCGCAGGTTCACGCGCGCGAGGTTCAGTTGCGGGTCGAGCACTTCCACCTCGGGCTCGTCCGGTTCGAGCGCGGGCGCCGGACCGATCTCCGCGATCTCGACGTTCAAGCCGGATTCGAGGTTGCTGTTCGAGCCGATGAACAGGTGGCTCGGGCCGAGGATCGCTTGATGCACGAGCTTGTAGAGATCGGCGGGCTGCATGAGCGCGTAGCGCTTCGCCTGCTCGCGGAGGACGGCGTCGAAGAACGGCGGGGGGTGGATCGGCGTCGTGCTCGGCGGCGCGGTGCCGCACGCGGCGATCGCGAGCGCCGCGAACAGCACGGCGGCGGATCGTGCCGCGCCGAATCGCGTGCGCGGGTTCACAGGTCGACCGCCGTTGCTTCCGCCGTCGCGGAGCGCGCTTTCGAATCGAAGCGGATGGTGATCTCGTTGGCGCGGCAGCAGACCTGGCAGTCCTCCACCAGCGTCTGCGTCAGGCCGTTCGTGGGATCGACGAACGCGGTGATCGTCTCACCGCACTGCGGGCACACGTAATCGACGGTGCGCTCCATGCTTCCCGATCCGCGCCGCGATGAGAAACGGCAGGGACCGCAGCGCGCGGGCCCTGCCGTTCCGGTGAAAGTGGCGAGGGTGACGGGACTTGAACCCGCGACCTCCAGCGTGACAGGCTGGCGCTCTAAACCGACTGAGCTACACCCCCGCGCGGTGATGTTCTCGCCGGCGGCGAAGGGGGCGGATCATAGGGGCGGCGGGAAAGCGAGGGAAGAGCCCGCGGCGGATCTCGATCGGGGATCGGTCAGCGGCCGATCGACGGAACGGTCGCGAGGTGCAGGCGCGCGCTCGGGCGTCCGCGCGGATCTCGCGACATCTCGAGCGCCGCATCGTGGGCGGCGAGGATCGGGACGAGCGTCTGGAGGAGCGGCCGCCGGCGGCGCAGCTCGGGCAATTCCCCGGGGTGTTCGGCCGGCGCCGTCACCGTGATCCGCAGTCGACACCCGACGATCGCCGCGCGCACCGTGGCCCGCGCGCCCGGCGCATCGAGCGTGAGCAGGTGGACGAGCGTCAGGACGGCCTGCGTCAGCGACACGGGGTGCGCGCGCACCGCGCGCGACTCGTCGCGCAGGTGGTCCTCGATCGTGAACGGGCGCGCCGCGAGCCCGGCGTAATGGCGGCGGGCGCGACGCACGATCTCCGCGACGAGCTCGCGCACCGGGATCGCCGGCAGGCGCGTCGGGTCGGTCGGTCCGTCGGCGCTCGGCGCGTCGATCATGAGGCGGAGATCGCGCAGCCGTCGCCGCAGTCCGTCGACGGC
>CAZBOK010000191.1:0-8930 GCA_964493525.1 uncultured Phycisphaeraceae bacterium
GAAGTGTTCGCGACGCAGTCGCAGCAACGCCCGCAGCGCCAGCTGCATTCAATCGCGCCGCGCAGCGCCCTCTCCCGCCGCCGCGCCGGAGGCGAACGCCGCTTGGAAATTGAACCCGCCGATCGGTCCGTCGACGTCGATCACCTCCCCGCACAGGAAGAGACCGGGGCAGCGACGCGACTCGAAGGTGCGCGGATCGATCTCGGGAAGCGCGACGCCGCCGGCGGTCACCTCGGCCTTGGCGAAGCCGAGCGTTCCGGAGATCGGGATCCGCGCGCGCGCGATCGCGGCGACGAGCGCATCGTGGCGCTTGGGGGAGATCTCGGCCGCGCGTCGCGCGGGATCGACGCCGACGACGGCGAAGAGCGATTCGAGGAGCCGCTGCGGCAGGGGCAGGTCGATCGCGTTCGCGAGCGTGCGCGTCGCGTGGGCGCCGATGCCGGCGGCGATCCGTTCACGGAGCTCGCGTGCGTCGAGCTCGGGAAGGAAGTCGACTTCGAGCGTGAGGGAGGGATGCGCGGCATCGAGCGCGCGCGAGACGTCCATCGCCGCGGGACCGGACAGTCCGACGTGCGTGAAGAGGAGGGGGCGGTCGCGGCGCTCGGCAAGGACGTTGCCGGCGGCGTCGAGCATCCGCGTGGTCACGGGTTCGATCGTGATGCCGGAGAGTTCGGTGACCCACGCGGCCGAGGTCACGAGCGGCACGAGCGCGGGCCTCGGCGGCACGATCGCGTGGCCGAGCGCGCGCGCAATCGGATAGCCGTCGCCGGTGGTGCCGGCCTTCGGATAGGACTGCCCGCCGGTCGCCAGCACGAGTCGCGCGGCGCGCAGCGAACCGCCGGGAGTGTCGCAGCGGAAAGCGCCGTCGGTCTCGCGTGTGACGGCGAGGAGCGGACTCTCGGTCCGCAGCCGCGCACCGCTCGCGTCGAGCCGACGCGTGAGGGCACCGAGCACGTCGGTCGCGCGGCCGCTGGTCGGAAACCACTTCTCGTACTTCTCGACCTGCGTCGGCACTCCGGCGTCCGCGAGGAGGCGGATCACGTCGTCGGGCTGGAGGCGCCGCATCGCGTCGCCGAGGAAGCGCGCCTGGTCGCGTGGGAACGCCTGCAGAACCCGGTGGGTGGGCAGCGCGGGCGCGACGTTGCAGCGCGTTCCGCCGCTCGCGAGGATCTTCACTCCCGCGCGCTTGTTCTTCTCGAGCAGAACGACTCGCGCACCGCGCTCGGCGGCGACCGCCGCGGCGAAGAGCCCGGCGGCGCCGCCGCCCGCGACGACGACGTCGGCGTCGATCACCGCTCGGCGGCGGACTTCGCGGCGCGTCCCCGCAATCGATCGAGCAAGCCGCCGAACCCGCCGCGTCGCTCGGCCGTTTCCCGCTTGCCGGCCCCGGGCGGCTTCAAGCCGATCGCTTCGAACAATCCGGACCACTGGTCCCACGATCCGCCGTGCACCCATTCCTGCCAGCGCTCGCGCGTGTAGGGCGTGATCTCGATCTCGCGGATCTTCCTGCAGGCGAGTTCCTTCTGTCCGTTGCGATAGAGGTAGAAGCAGATCGCCGGGCGGAGCCGCTCGCGGAAATGCTCGTTCGGGATTCGCGCGAGCATCGCGTCGAACAGTCCGAGCGCTTGGTCGACGCTCCAGCTCTCGACCTTCAACATCTGCTTCAACTCGTCGCGACCCGGCAGCGCCTTCACGACGCGGAAGCCGGCGGTCCAGCCGACGGTGTGGACCAGATCGAGGCAGTCGGAGAGGCGCGAGAAGAACAGCGCCTGGCACCAAGCGAGCGGATAACCGAAATCCTGCGACGCGACGAACGAAGTGCCGGGAACGAGCGCGGGACCGAACTGCATCAGGACGTGCCGGAGGACGGACGGCTGCTTGGGAGCATCGAGGAAGAGGATCTCGACCGGTGCGCCGTGCCAGCGCATCTTCTCGATCGGCGTCTTCACCGCGAACACCGGATGAACCGGCGACACGTTCGCGCGGAAGATCGGCCGGAGGTCGGCGCCGTTCTTCAGGTCGCGCAGCAGCGCGCGGTGCTCGTCGTTCTTGCGGTGCTCGCGCTTCTCGAACTCGAAGCGATCGAAGCACCAGAGCGTGCCGTTCTTCCCGGAGTCGCGCATGCCGGCGGCGAGGTGGATCGCGCTGCGGCCGAGCCAACTGCCGAGCTCGACGATGTCGCCCGCGCCGGTCCAGGTCGATGCAGCGAGCCAGTACAGGTAACGCGACTCCCCGGGGCCGATCATTCCCGGCACGTAAGGCAGCTCGGGGAGTTTCACCTCCTCGAACTCGTCGTGACGCACGGCGGAGCGTGCGGCGAGCCGCCGCGCGTTGTCGATCTCGGGGTTTGTCATCACCACTGCTGACTCCGCCGGCGGTCGCGCTGCGGTCCGATTCGCAGCGCGCGCGCCACCGCGGCCGGGATCGAGCGCAGTCGGCGCTCGAGTCCGAGCGCGCGATTCTCCTCCGCGAGCGGCGCGTGGGCGGCATGGTAGCGGCCCGGCTCCTGATCGCAGCGATCGGGCGTGATCGGATTGAACGCGAGGCAGGCGATCGGCTTCACGTCGAGCGGCAGCGCGCAGCGGAAGTCCGGCTCGAGGAACGGGCAGGTGTAGCGCTCACCGGCCTTCGACGTCCGCAGGCGCGGCTGCTGATCCAACGCGCGCCCGACCCGGGCCGCGAGCGCGTCGCGCAGCTTCGCCGGCGCCGCGCGCAGCCAGCGCGCGATCCGCTCGCCCTCGATCGGCAGCACATGCACCGCGTTGTACGCCTCGGTGCAGCACAGCCCGCAGCCGGAGCACGAGCGGATCGATCGCTGCGTCGCGACGACGTGTCGCTCGAGCTCCGCGCGTGCGCGCGCCCCTTCGTCCGGTCGTGCCATGAGCGACGGAGTGTATCGGTACACTCGCGCCGATGCGCCGGCTCCGATTCGTGCAGCTCCCGATCCCGCAGCCGGCGGCGCGCACCGCGACGGGGAACGTCCCGCTCGCAGCGGGTTGCCTGGCGGTCGCCGTCGATGCATCGCGTGCGAGCGTTCCTGCGCTGCGCGACGTCGACGTCGAGGTGGTCGCTCCCGACGAGACCGATCGGCTCGGGGACGCCGCGCTCGCCGATCGCGTCGCGCGCGACGAGCCCGAGTTCCTCGCGCTGTCGCTCTACCTCTGGAACATCGAGCGATCGCTGCACCTCGCGCGCGAGGTCAAGCGGCGCTCGCCGCAGTCGGTCGTCATCGCCGGCGGGCCGGAAGTCTCGCACGAGAGCGGTTTCTTCGCGCGATCGAGCGGCGCGCTCGACGCGGCCGTGTCGGGCGAAGCCGAGGAATCGTTGATCGCGCTGCTCGCCGAGCGCAGCGCCGGCCGCAGCGGGGCCGGCCTGCCGAACACGTGGACGCCCGACTCGCGCGCGTTCGGCCCCGCGTCCGCGCCGAAGTTCGCGCTCGATCGATTCCCGTCCCCTTACGAGTCGGGCGCGCTGCGCGTGGAGGCGGCGCGGCCCGCGTACGTCGAGACGGTGCGCGGTTGCCGTTCGCAGTGCTCGTTCTGCTTCTACCCGCGCAGCAGCGCGACGCTCCGCGCGCTCGATCCGGCCGCTTCGGCCGCGCGTGTCGCATCGTTGCGGGCCCGTGGCGCGCGGGACGTCGTGTGCCTCGACCCGACGTTCAACCATCGCCCGGGGTTCGTCGATCTGCTCGACGCGCTCGCGGCGGCGCACGCGGTCGACGCGGGCGGCAAGCGAGCGTCGTTGTTCGCGGAGGTGCGCTCCGAAGGACTGACGCCGCAGCACGCCGCGGCGCTCGCGCGTGCGGGGTTCACGAAGCTCGAGATCGGGCTGCAGTCGGTGAACCCGGAGGCGCTGCGCCGCAGCCGGCGCGGCGGCGATCCCGCGCGCGTCGCGGAGGCGGCGCGGTTGCTGCGCGACGAAGGGATCGACCTGATCGTCGACCTCATCGTCGGACTGCCGGGGGACGGAGCCGACGACGTGAAGCGCGGCGTGGACTTCCTGATCGCGCACGGCCTCGAGCGTGCGGCGCAGGTCTTCATCCTGCAGATCCTGCCGGGGACCGAGCTCGCGCGCACCGCCGCTGCGGAAGGCATCGAGTACACCGACGCGCCGCCGTATCGCGTGCGACGCACGGCCGAACTCGACGAAGGCGCGCTGATCGAGTCGTTCCTCGCGGCCGAGGACGCGCTCGGTCGAAGGCTCGACGAAGCGCCGCGTCCGTTGCTCGATCGAGTCGGCGCGCCGGCGCCGCGCGAGGTGTTCTCCGTCGATCTGGATCGCGCGCACGTGCTCGACGAACTCGCCGTCGCCGGCGCCGCGCACGGCTCGCTCTGGCTGCGCGGCGTCGATCTCTGGCGCGATCGCGAGATCGTCCTCGCCGCCATCGAGCGTCGGCTCGCCGTCGACCCGTACTGCACGCTCGACGTGGTGCTCGCTCCGCGCGGCCCGTTCCCGCTCGACCTCCTCGATCGGATCTCGGCCGTCTGCGCGCGCGCGCCGGAGAGCTACGGCACGCGGCATCTCGCGCATCGCGCCGAGAACCTGCTGCGGCGCGTGTCGGTGGTCATCGAACGCTCCGCGCGCCCGGAGCGCTTCGCGCGCGACTGGATCGACGCGGTCGCCGCGCGCGTCCCCGTGTTCGTCGAGCAGGACGCCGCGCGTGCGGCGTCCGACGCCGAGCGGTTGGGCGACGAACTGCCCGGCGCGTTCATCCCGCGCGGTTCATCGATCACGCCCGAGGATTGGGCGACGCTCGCCGATCGCGCCGATCCGCACGCCGTCGTGTTCGAGGATCCGGAGCCGGAGGCGCGCTTCCTGCGCAGCGTCGTCCACGGCTGAGCGCGCGTCAGTTGCCCTGGATCAGCGCCTTGTACGAGTGCCACCAGAAGTACACGGTCCACCCGTTGGAGTTGTTCCACTGCGTGAGGTTGCCGACCGAGTTCACCATCGTGCTCGCCACGATCAGGTACTCGGGGCGCGGCGCGACCCGGTAGACGGCGGCGAGCGCGCCCGGCACCCAGATGTTCACGCCGTCGTTCGCGTCGTGCGGATGGAAGTTCGTGTGGTCGTCGCACGCGAGCGACTCGCAGGTCGAGGCGCCGTTCCACGAGTAGTCGACGATGTAGTCCGCGATGTCGATCGCCACTTGCCGCGACACCGCGCTGCCGGTCTCGCGCGAGTGCATCAACATGCCGTGGATCACGACCGCGAGCTGCCACGGGAGGTCGAAGTCGGCGTCGGCGACGTGGCGGTCGTCGGGCGGGAAGCGCGTGATCCAGTGGTAGGTGAGGCCGTTCACCGGCGACGGCGACTTGCCGCGCGTGTTGTCGATCGACGTGACGAGCGCGTCGACGGCGGTGCGGTATCGCGGGTCGCCCGTGACGGCGAGGATCTTCATCAGCGCGCGCAACGACCAGCCGACGCCGCGCGTGGAACCTGCCGCCTTCGCGGGGTCGTAGATCGGCCAGGTGCGCATGCACTCGCCGATCTCTTTCAGCGAGTCGCGGCAGACCGGATCCCCGGTCAGGAGGTAGTACTCGTAGAGGTCGTCGACCACGAGGTGCTCGATGTCGAAGCCGTTCCATCCGTGGCCGTTCGCGGGGATGCCGGCGCGGTGCGGCGCGAGCGCGGGGTCGAGGTGATCGCGGTTCAGCTTGTCGGTCGACTGCGACCACGGCAGCCCTTCCCACAATCGCGTGTTCGGATGGTCTTCCTTCGTGAAGCCGTCGATGTGGAACGTGCGGATGTCGCGCGAGTGGCGGGCGAACACCTCGCTGTGCAGGAAGGAACCGAGCGAGCCGTTGATCGCGAACTTGTCGAAGTAGCTGAGCCGGTTGCGCGGCGACCCGGTGGTGTGCGTGTTCTTCGACGTGATCGGCTCGCCGAACTCGCTCCAGCCGAACTCGAATCCGGAGCGCGCGAGCGCGGAGTTCAGCAGGCTCTGGAACCGCCCGTCGTCATAGGTCCGGAGCGTCGCGTCCGCGGTGGTGGGGTCGTCGAGATCGCCGAGGTCGCCCCACGCGCGCGTGCGCCGCGTCCACGCGGCGTCGGCCCACGGGCGGAGCGGATACTGCCACCCTTTCACGCGCGCCGCGGGATCGCCGCCCTCGCTCGGCTCGACTTTGTGCGCGAGCAGCAGGAACTCCGTCGTCTTCTGTTGCGCGTCATCGAGCCAGTGGAACGTCCCGAACCGGCTCGGGAAGATCTGGAAGGTCAGCGCACCGTCGGCGCCGACCTCGAGGCCCTTCGGGTAGTTCGCGTAGAAGTCGCGCACCGCGAGCGTGACCGCGGCCTTGCCGTTCTCCGCCGTGATCCACCCCGGCGACGAGATGCCGCTGCCGAGCAGTTGGTCCTGTCCGTCGCGCACTTCGAAACCGGCGAGCGTGGTTCCCGGCGTCTGCGCCCACGACGGACCGCCGTCGCTGTCCTGGTAGACCGACACCTTCCCCTTCACCGTGAGTCCGGCGCCGAGCGTCCCCGGGACGCGTGCGGTGCGCGCGAGCGAGCCGAGGTTCGGCGCGTGGAGCCGCGTGCGGAACTCATACCCCTCGAATCCGATCGTCCCGAGCGGGTCGTCGAGGTACGCGTTGCGGAGCTCGTGCTCGACCTGGACGCACGCCTTGCCCGCGAAGAACGTGAGCCGCGTGCGGTACTGGAAGAAGTCGCGACCGATGCCGACGCCCGGCTGCACCGGCCAGTGCCGGCCGTCCGCGCGCAGGACGAGGCGCAGCGGCCCGGCTTCTTCCACCGACCAATGCGCGTCCTGGACATCCGATGCGTACTCGGCGCCGAACCGGTCCTCGACGAAGAAGCCCGCCTCCTCCGGCGAGTCGATCACGAACTCCTTCTTCTTCACCTTGCCGTCGCCGTTCATGTCGAGGCCGAGGCGGTCGAGCAGCTGCATGCCGCGCTTCGAGATGAAGAACGCGCCGGGGCCGGTCTTGATGTCGAAGCCTTTCGACTTCGACTTCCATTTCAGCTTGGGCGGCTTCGCCGGCTTGTCGCTCGATTGCTTGCGCCGCAGCGTGTAGTCGACGCTGGCGTTCGCCGGCACGTCGACTTGCAGATCGATCAAGAGGAAGCGGATCGGCTTCTTGCCGTCGTCGGGGCCGCCGCCCCAGCGCGTCAGCGGGCGATATTGCGCCGGGACCAATTTCCCGTCGGGCCCCGCGACGACGAGCTCGGACGCCGGGACGAGCACCGGGTCGTCTTCCGCGAGCGGCACTCCGAACGTCACCGGCTCGAGCGCGCGCGCCACGCCGTACGCCTCGGTGATGTGGATCGGGACGCCCGTCGTGAGCGTCGGAGCGTCGGCATGCGCCGGGCTCGTCAGCAGCGACACGAATGCGATGGTCGAAAGCGCGGCAGACAGCGCACTGCGTTCGTTCGGCATCGGACCAGAAACTCACTCTCGACCGGACGCGCCGCGGGAGGTGCGCGGCGCGCGCGATCGGGGGTTGGAGGTCGACGAATGTGCGACCCGGCACGGCGTCTATCGACGCGTGCGTTTCGCCGGACGGGCTGTGTTCACCTCGGCGGTCGCAAGCGCAGGGCGCGCGGGTGGTTCGCGCCGTGCGAGCGAACGACGTCCGTCTCAAGTCGGAGAATCAGAGCAGCGGCGACAAGAGACGGGCGGTGGACATCTTCAGACGATCGACGAGCGACGCTTGTTCGAGCTCATCGAGCCGAATCTCGCGGCTTTGCTTCAAGTTCTCTTCGAACAGCGCCGCGACCGCGCCGCCGAACTTTGGACACTTCACGAGCGCGCCGATCTCGAAGTTGAGCCCGAAGCTGCGGATGTCGACGTTCGCCGAGCCGACGTAGGCGAGGTCGTCGTCGACGACCAGCGTCTTCGCGTGCAGCATCGACGGGAGGAACTCGAACAGTCGGACGCCCGCGCGCGCGAGCGGCAGGAAGTTGAACCGCCCGGCCGGGCCGACGATCGGGACGTCGCAGCGACCCGGGACGAGCACGCGGACGTCCACTCCGCGCAGCGCGACCGCGATCAGCGCGCGCATCGTGGCTTCATCCGGGATGAAGTACGGGCTGGTGATCCACACCCGCCGCGACGCATCGGTGACGCAGCCGAAGAACGCGAGCAGGCTCGCGTTGACCGCCTGATCCGGCCCGCTCGGAAGCACCGCGACGATCGACGAGCCGTCCTTCGACGCCGGCGGCACCGGCGGCGTCGTGACGTGCTCCTCCGTCGCGAACAGCCAGTCCTCCGCGAACGTCAGCGAGAGATCGGCGACCGCGGGACCGATCATCTCGAGGTGCGTGTCGCGGAACGAGCGCGGTCCCTTGCTCCCGTGGCGGCCCGAGTATTCGTCGCCGACGTTCATGCCGCCCGTGAAGCCGACCACGCCGTCGACGACGATCAACTTGCGGTGGTTGCGCAGGAGCAGCGACCAGCGCCGCTTGACGGGGAGCCACGGGTGGAACACGGCGACGTGTCCGCCCGCCTCGCGCAGGCGCGTCACGCGCTCTCGGTCGATCTTGTTCGATCCGATGGCGTCGTACAGGAGGCGCACCTCGACGCCGCGCGACGCGAGGTCGACCAGGAGGTCGAGGAATCGCCGGCCGGTCGCGTCGTCGCTGACGATGTAGTACTCGGCCCACACCGAGCGCCTCGCGTCGGCGAGACATTGCTCGATGCGTTCGAACCCGCGCTTGTCGTGCGCGAGCAACGCGACGCTGTTGCCGCTCGTCGCGGACCAGCCGGTCAACGCCGTCGCCAGGCGGATCGCGCGGCTCTCGTCCGCTTCGAAGCGCTTCGGATCGCGCCGCCGTCGCCGGCGGATCCGCGCGCGCTGCACTTCGGCGCTGCCGAGCGCGAAGTACGCGAGCGAGCCGAGCAACGGGAACGCGAGGACGGCGAGCACCCACGCCCACGTTCCTTCGACACCGTGGCGGCGCAGGACGGCCCGCGC
>CAZBOK010000192.1:0-8919 GCA_964493525.1 uncultured Phycisphaeraceae bacterium
GGGTTCCACGATCGCCTGCAGATGGACCGGCGGGTCGCCCGTGAAGCCGGAGTACGGGACGTCGAGCGCCCATTGACCGTTCTGATCGAGCACTCCGCTGAACGTGCGGAGGAACATGTGCTCCTTGCCGGTCTTGAGCTGGAAGCGTCGGCCGAACGGATGGCGCTCGTCGGACGCCTCGAGCGCGCACTGGATCCGCATGCGATCGCCCGGTCGGCTGGTGACGACGATGCGCGCGGCGTTCGGGTTGCGGTCGATGCGCAGCGCGGGGCCGATCGCGTTGAACCCGTGCTCGAGCCGCGCGGAGCCGCGCTCCGTTTGCACCTCGACGTCCTGCGCGCCGGGCGCGAGCGGCGGGATCCGCACGCGGGCCGTCGTGTCGTCGACGATCGCGATCACGGGAAGCGGGTCGCCGCCGATGAAGAAGCGCGGCGGCGTCGACGCCTTGAAGCCGGCGCCCTTCACGACCGCGGGCACGTCGCCGAACGCGGAGGCGGCGGGCGGCGCGATGCCGGACAACTCCGGCCGCGTGGTCGCGGCACGCGCCGACCAGCCGCGCAGGTCGAACGACGCGTCGTCGAGGAACACCTTCACCAGCTCCGCGGCGATCAGCGCGTGGCCGTCCTCGTTCGGGTGCACGTGGTCGAAGAACATCGATCCGTCGAGCGCGGGGAACAACGGCGCCGCATCGATCGACGGGACGCGCAACGTCTTCACCGCCGCGGCGAGGTCGTTCATGTAGCGCAGCGGCTCCGGGTTCTCGGCATCGCTCGCGGCGGTGCGCGGGAGCAGCACCACGATCGGCCGCACGCCGCGCGCGCGGCAGCGCTCGATCATGTACGAGACGTTCTCGAGGAACTGCAGGTGCGACACGCGCGGCCCGTCGGGGCTCTCGCCGCGCGCAACGGCGGCCTCGTGCTCGTGGATCGTCTGCTCGCTCATGCCGACGCCACAGCGCGAGAGCAGGCGCGAGAGTCCCGTCATCGCGCGCGACCGCGCCAGCAGCGAGCCGTGCTCGGCGTCCGCGAGCAGCGCGGCCCACGCCACGTCGTCGTGCAGCACGGCGCCGCGCGTGTCGTTCCAGGCCGTGATCGCGAGCACGACCCAGTCGGGCACCATCGGGAGCACCCGCTCCTCGAGGTCGATGCGGTTCTGCCACGTCGTGTATCCCGCGCACCCGGCATCGACGACGTCGACGTCGAGCGACGGCAGCTCGCGCCGAAGTGCCGACTCGATGCGGCCGGCGATGCTCGCGCCGTAGCGCACGCCGAAACCCATCGCGACGGAGTCGCCGACGACCGCGACGCGGAACATCCGCGCGTGCGTCTTCGGGTGCGGGCCGCCGCGGAACGCGTTCGAGTCGGTCGCGAAGAGCCCCGGGAGGTCGGGCGTCGGCTCGAAGAAACGGGTCGGATGGCGCCGCATCGGCGCCGGCTCGTCGCCGAGCGCGTCGGGGACGAGGGCGATGTTCGGCATCGTGCGCAGCGGGTCGCTCGGCAGGACGCCGCACGAACGCGTGGCGATCTCCGCGACGGTGAACAGAACGATCGGCGTGAGCACGGCGACGGCGATGCGCCGTCCGGTCGATTTCATGCGCGGACCATACAAGGAGGGGCCGTCCGCGAACAACATCGGCGAACGGAGGTGTGGGTCGACTTGCGAGCTTCGCGCGCGACGAGCACCGCCGGAGTTCGCGGTCGTCGACCCTGCGCGTCCCGGCCGACGTTCAACCGGGGTTCCGCGTCTTCGCGCGAAACCCCGGACTCGACCTCGTGAACGCGGCGCTGTGCGCCGCCGCGGCCTGTGGCCGCGGGGTTCCCACCGCGTGAATCGTCCGGCCCCGCGAAGAATTGCCGGGGTGGGAACCTAGAATCCGCCGCTCGATGATCCGCGTCGACCATGTCACGAAGCGCTTCGGCGCCGTCACCGCCGTCGATGACGTGAGCTTCGCGATCGCTCCCGGCGAGATCGTCGGCTTCCTCGGCCCGAACGGCGCCGGGAAGAGCACGCTCCTCAAGATGATCTGCACGTGGCTGCCGCCGACCGCGGGGACGATCGAGGTCGCCGGCCACGACGTCGCCCGCGATCCGCTCGGCGTGCGCGCGAGCCTCGGCTACCTGCCCGAACACAATCCGCTCTACGAGGGCATGCGCGTCGAACGCTTTCTGCGCTTCATCGGCGGGATGCGCGGGATCACCGGCGCGCGCTACCGCGAGCGGCGCGACTGGGTGGTCGATAAGTGCAGTCTCGCGCCGGTCCTCTCCAAGTGGATCTCCGAGTGCTCGAAAGGATTCCGCCAGCGCATCGGCGTCGCGGCGGCGCTCCTGCACGATCCGCGCGTGATCCTCCTCGACGAGCCGACGCACGGGCTCGACCCGCTGCAGGTCGTCGCCTTCCGCGACTTCATCTCGTCGTTGCGCAAGGATCGCGCGATCCTGTTCTCGAGCCACATCCTCGCCGAGGTCGTCGGGATCTCGGAGCGGTTGCTGGTGATCCAGCACGGCCGGCTCCTGCTCGACGAGCGCGTCGCTGCGGTCGAGTCGCGCGCGCGGGAGAAGAAGACGACGGTCGAGCACGACCTGCTCGAGCTCGTGAAGTCCGCGGGGCGGCGCGAATGAGCCCGGCCGCCGCACGCACCGGACGGATGCACGGCGCGCTGGTGATCGCGCGGCGCGAAGTGGCGGCGTACTTCGATGCGAAGATCGCCTACGTGTTCGCGATCGCGTTCGTGCTGCTCGCGAACTCGATCTTCATGAACGAGTTCTTCCTCTCCGGCGTGGTCGACATGACCGGCCTGTTCGACCTGATGCCGCTGCTCCTGCCGTTCTTCGTGCCGGCGATCACGATGCGGCTGTGGGCGGAGGAGAAGAAGTCGCGCACGATCGAGCTGCTGTTGACGCTGCCGGTGCGGCCGGGCGCCGCGGTCCTCGGCAAGTTCCTCGCGGCGCTCTTCCTGTTCCTCCTGTTGGTGGCGGGAACGCTGCCGATCCCGGCGATGCTGCTCGCGCTCGGCAGCCCGGACATCGGGCAGATCGTCGGCGGGTACGTCGGGCTCGTGCTGCTCGGGTCGCTCTTCCTCTCGCTCGGCATGTTCCTCTCGGCGCTGACGTCGGACCAGATCACCGCGTTCGTGACGACGACGGTGGTCGCGTTCCTGTTCGTCCTCTCGGGCGACGACCGCGTGGTCGCGGTGCTCGACGGGCTGTTCCCGCGCCTGCAGCCCGGCACGCTCCTGTACGAATCGTTCTCGGTGCGCCCGCGCTACGAGGAGTTCGTGCGCGGCATCGTGTCGGCGAGCGGGCTCGCGTACTTCGGCGGGCTCTCGATCGTGTTCCTCTGGCTGAACGCGCACGTGCTCGAGCGGCATCGCGAATGAGAGCTGGTCGATCGCTCGCGCTGGTCGTGTCGCTCGCGCTCGGCATCGCGGCGGTCGCGGGGATGGTGCGTCTCGTCGGTCGCGGCGCGTCGTTGCGCGCGGAGCTCGGCCGCGTGCACGTCCTGTCGCTCTCCGACCGCCTCGCGCAGCGGCTCACGACGCTGAAGGACCGCGTGTTCATCACGTGGTACGTGTCGCCGCGCGATCGCATGCCGCCGCGCATGAAGCGGATCGGGCGCGACGTGACCGACCTGCTCGAGACGATGCGCGCGCACTCCGACGGTCGGCTCGAGTTCGAGGTCGTCGACCCGACCGCGACGGAGGACTTGAAGCGCTACGCGGCCAAGCGGAAAGTCGCGCCCGGCCGCGTGCGCAGCGTCGCGCAGGATTCGTTCAGCCAGGCCGAGGTGTGGAACACGCTGACGATCGCGTACGGGCCGCACAAGCCGGCGGTGCTGTCGGGCATCGCGCCGGAACATCTGCCTCGGTTGCAGGAGATGATCGCCGCGCAGCTCGACCAGCTCGAGTCGCCGCGGAAGCCGGTGTTCGGCCTTGCGGCTCCGGCAGGGTTCGACAAGTTCCGCGCGTGGCTCGCGGCGCGCGGCGAGGTGCGCTCCGTCGATCTCGACCGCGCCGGCGCCGACGTCGCGATTCCCGCCGACGTCGATGTCCTGTTCTGGCTCGCGCCGCGACACGTCGACGAAGCGGCCGTGCGGGCGGTGCGCGGGCTGCTCGCGCGCGGCCGCAGCGCGGTGCTCGCGGCCGAACGATTCGACTGCGCGCTCGACGTCGCGGCGCCGGCGGAGCGCGAGCCGAGCGTCGAGTTCGCGCGGCGCGCCGTCGACCCGGACCTGTTGTTCGGTCCGTTCGGGCTGCGCCCGGCCGACGCGATCCTGCTCGATCGGCGCTCCGACCCGATCTCGATCGCTCCCGCCGCGGGCGCGAGCCAGCCCGCGAAGGTGCCGGCGCCGTTCCGCGTGAACTGCCTCTCGTTGAACCAGGACTTCCACGCGTTCGCGCGCGACCCGGGCGGCACGCTCGTGTTCGTCGCGCCCGCACCGTTCGCGCTCGACGGGAAGAAGCTGCAGGACGACGGATTCACCGCGGAGGTCCTCGCCACGTCGTCCGACGACTCGCGCCTGATCGAGACGCCCGTCGGCCGCACGGCGCTCGCGAAGCTCGCCGAGCAGGAGGGGATCGCGGTCGCGAAGCAGCCGCTGATCGTGCGTCTCGTGCCCGACGATCCGTTCGCGGGCCAGTTGGTCGCCTGCGCGGCGACCAGCCCGTTCCGCGACGATCTGTTCGATGCCGAGCTGACGGCGCACACGCGGCTCGCGGCGGCGGTCGTCGACACGCTCGCGTCCGACGCGCGACTGGTCGCGGCGGGCGCGGCCGGCGCGCGCGCGGCGCCGATCGCGCCGCTTTCGCCGTCCGCGCGGTTCTGGTGGCGCGCGTTCGTCGTGTTCCTCGCGCCGATCGTTCTGTTGCTCCCGCGCGCGCGCGCGATGCTGCGCCCGCGGTCGACGCCCGCGTCGCGCGACGCACGCCGTCCGCCGCGTCGCGCGGTCGCTCTCGCCTGCTGCGGGACGCTCGCGGTCCTGATCATCGCTCGCCTCGTCGCCGGCCACGACGTCGTGCGCGACGTCTCGACGCCCGGCGCGAACGATCTCGCGCCGGAGACGCGGCGACTCGCCGCCGCATGCACCGGCGCGAACGCGCTGCGCTTCGAGCTGCTCTGCTCGCCGGACGATCGCTTGCCGCCGGAGTTGCGCCCGCAGGTGCGCGCCGCGCGTTCGCTGGCGGAGCGCCTCGCCGCCGCGGGCGCCGACGTCACGATCGAGCGCGTCGATCCCGGCGAGTTCGACGGCGCGAAGCGCGCCGCGCTCGAGCGGCAGGGCGTCACGTCGACGCGCGCGACGAGCAAGGACGACGAAGTGCTGACGGTCCGCACCGTCTGGTCGGCGCTGCGGCTCACGATCGCCGGCAGGTCGGAGGCGCTGCCGTTCCCCGACGTCGCCTCGTTCGAGAACCTCGAGTTCCGCGTGGCGTTCGCGCTGTGGCGCCTGCAGACCGGCAAGCGGGTGCGCGTCGCGTTCGCGTCCGATCTCCCGCGCCTCTCCGGAGCGGAAGCGTTCGAGTACTACCAGCAGGCCGGGATGATCCCGCCCGCGGGCAAGGACCAGTACTCGCTCGCTCGTGACATCGTTCACGGCGTCGACTTCGACGTGACGCACGTCGACTTCCGTCACCCGACGATCCCGGCGGACGCCGGCGCGCTCGTCGTGCTGCAGCCGCGGCGCGACGCGGCGCCGATGCTCGCGGCGCTCGCCGACTGGCTCTACCGCGGCGGCCACGCGCTGCTCGCGGCGCAGCACTTCGTCTTCCTGTCGCGGCAGTTCCCCGGCGTCCAGTTCCGGTTCGACTACTGGCCGCAGCCGCAGTCGCCCGACGTCGACAACTTCTGGTTCCCCGAGTTCGGCGTGAAGTTGATCCGCGAGCCGTTCTTCGACCGACACTCGATGCCCGTGAGGCTCGAGTCGTGGGCGAAGAAGAGCGGACGGCGCGAGTTCACTTCGATGGAGCTGTCGCAGCCGTTCGTCGTTCGCGCATCCGCGGCGGCGTTCGCGACCGACTCGCCGGTGACGAGAAACCTCGGCGACCAGCCGTTCCTCTTCCCCGCGTTCTTCGAACTCGACCGCGACGTCCTGCGCGGCGCCGGTCTCGAGGCGCGCTCGTTGATCGAGTCGTCGGACCACACGTGGTCGTTCGATTGGCGCGGCGGGTTCCTGCACGACGAGGACGAGTTCAAGGCGCCCGGCGCGGCGCGCGTGAAGTCGGTCGCGGTGAAGGCGGGCGACGGCGTGAAGCAGCAGACGACGCTCGTCACGCTCGAGCTCGACGAGCCGGGAAACTCGCCGCCGGAGGTGGAGCTCGCGACGCAGTTCGCGGCGCGCGTGCTCGAGGTCCGCTGCGCGCCGGGCGACCACGTCGATCGCGACGCGCTCCTGGTCCGGACGACCGGCGTGCTGGCGGAGCCGCCGGAGATCGAGCTCGGCGAGCCGAAGCGTCGCGGGCGCGTGCCGCTCGCGATCGAGCTCGTCGGACAGTTCCCGTGGCCGAAGCACGCGTTCCAGTTCGCGCCGGTCACCGTCGGGCCCGACGGCAAGCCGCAGCCTTCCGCGGAGCTGCCGCCGTTCCCGACGCCGGAGCCGAAGGACGCCGCGCGTCCCGGGCGGCTCGTCTTCCTCGGCTGCTCCGAACCGTTCAAGGACGACTGGCTCACGCAACTGCGGCCGAGCTACCGCGCGGACCAGCTCCTCCTGAACGCGGTCGGCGCGCTCGCGCTCGAGCCCGCGCTCGCCGACGTGCTGACGCACCGCGCGGTCGCGCGCGGTTTCGAGCCGCCGGCGCCCGACGTCCGCGCGTTCTGGCGCGTCGCGTCGCTCGCGTTTCTGCCCGCGCTGCTCGCGTTCGTCGCGCTCGTGCGGTTCGCGTGGGCGGCAGGAGCGCGGTCGTGAACGTGCCGTGGCGCGCATGGACGGCGCTCGCGATCGTCGGCGCCGCCGCGTTCGCGGTCGACGCGTCGATCGAGCGGCGCCGCGCCGGCCGGCTCGCGAGCGGCGGGAGGATCGGCCGGTTCATTCCCGAAGCCGACCGCGCGAAGCTGCGCGTCGCCGGCGTGCGCCTCGTCGACTCGGCCGGCCGCACGCTCCTCTTCGTCCGGGAGCAGTCGGTGTGGCGCTGCCCGTCGTTCTTCGACGCCGTCGCTTCGTCCGACGGGATCGGCGGATCGGGCGGGCTGATCCCGTCGCTCCTCGACGCCGAGGGCGCGGTGCACAGCGAGGACCCGAAGAACGCGGCGGCGTTCGGCTTCGGCGCCGGTTCGAAGATCACGGTGCTCCTGCACGGCTCGCAGCTCGACGCGGATCCGACGCACGACGTGCAGCTCGCCGTCGAACTCGGCTCGCGGTTCGACGGGCAGGACGGCGGCTACGTGCGTCGCTCCGGATCGAACGCGGTGTGGGCGATCGACACCGACCCGTGGCGTGCGCTCGAGTCGTCCGCGGGTCGACCGCCGCTGATGGATTCGCTGATCCTGCCGAAGAGCCTGCCGTCGACGGCGCGCGATCTGTGGCGCGTGCACATCGAGCACGCCGACGGAGTCAAGTTCGCGGTGCGGATGGAAGAGCTGCCGCGCGATCAAAACGCGCCGCCCACGCCGACGCCGGAGCCGCCGAAGCGCGAGTTCACGCTCGAGCAGGACGGCGCGCCGCCGCGCACGTGCATCCCGGCCGTCGCGTCGGACTACCTCGTGTGGTGGATGCGCGTCGAGTGGCGCACGCTCGAGGACTTCCGCAAGAACCCGCCGCCGAAGGCGCCCGCGGGGCGCGTCGTGTTCGAATCGAAATCGGGCGGACGCGTGGAGCTGATCGTCGGCGCGCCGCGCGCGGACGGGACGGTCGAGGTGTGGAACCTCGAGGCGAAGCTCGCGTGCATCGCGTCGCGCGAGGACGGCGCGCGCTTGCTCGCGCGTCCCGAGCAGCTCCTCCCGCCCGGCAAGGGCGATCCGTGGCGTCCGGACCCGCGCGAGCAGCGCTGACCCGCCCGTTCAGCGCAGCGCGCGGAACCAGCGGCCGAAGCGCGGGAGGTACCAGTTCTCGGGGTCGACGGAGAGCGCGATCGCCAACGCGCGACCTTCGATCTTCTCGCGCGCGACGGCGCCGAACACGCGCGAGTCGAGGCTGTTGTCGCGGTTGTCGCCCATCATGAAGTAGTGCGCCGGCGGCACCGTCGCCGGGCCGAAGTCGTGCAGGCTTGCGAGCGTGCCGCCGGCGAGGACGGCGTGCGGGTGCTCGCCCAACTCCTCTTCGAGCGCGGCGCCCGCGGTGCCCGACCCGAGTCGGTACTCGAGAGGCGCGCCGTTCACGAGCACGCGGCCGTTCCGCACCTCGATCACGTCGCCCGGCAGACCGACGACGCGCTTCACCAGCCGGACCCCGTCGACCGGCGACGGGAAGATCACGATCTCGCCGCGCGCCGGGTCGCTGCGCTCCGCGACGCGCCAGCCGAGGAACGGGACGCGCCAGTCGTAGGCGTGCTTGTCGATGAAGATGCGGTCGCCCTCGAGGATCGTCGGCCGCATCGAGCCGGTCGGGACGTCGTTCCAATCGGCGACCGCGGAGCGGAACGAGCCGAGGAGGACGAGCACCACGAGGATCGGGCGGAGCCACTCGCGCCAGAGGCGGATCAGGCGGGAGGGAGGGGCGGACGCGGGGGAGGAGGAGGACATGATCGGCGGAGTACGCGGACGCGAGGCGCGGCGTTTGGAAGGGCAGGCGCCGGTTCCCGTTCCCGGGCGCGCTCGCCGCGCCCGTGCGAGTCGGGCGAAACGCGAACCGGCGCGGCGACCGCTGCGGCCGCCGCGCCGGTGGGTGCTCGATGCCTCAGCGGCTCACTTCTTCTCGAGCGCCTGCTTCACGCGGCCGACCATGTCGGGGCCGGGCTTCAGCGTCTTGTCGCCCTCGCCGCTCCAGTTCGCCGGG